>JAENXH010000004.1:1768-21525 GCA_016649585.1 Methanosarcinales archaeon | reverse complement strand
GGTGATGCCTATCCGTTCTTTTGGAATATACCGTCCGAGGAGTTCATAAATGGCTCTGGCGTTCTCTTCACGCTCCGCAATTACTGGAAGTCTCACCTCAGGCTTCAGAATCTCCTTTATATCTCTTTTTGGAACCACATGCACGTCTTTTAGATACTCAGGACGATTTTTTCTTAAGAATTCATACGCTTCGTAAAAATCCAATTTCCGGTATCTTCCTATCTCAGAGGCTCGCTCCCCTTTTTCATCCGGGATATATCGCAAGAGGCATTTCACATCTTCGCCTCCCAGATCATAGCTGACCACAGAAAAAATCCAATCGTGCCGCGTTATCACGAAATCACGTATCCTCGCTATCATAAACTTTTCTTTTAAAAAGAAAGCTTTACCAAAGAAATATTTTATATGTGTGTAGAGTCAAATATAGAGCAGATAAATGAAGCTGCTATTGAGGTACCCATTACCTCTGGATGAAATGCCGTATACGGCTGAAGTAATCCTCGAAACGGGTGCGAAAATAAACATAGACCGGGCGACGAGAGACGAACTTATCGTTGACGTTCTGGGGGATAACGTGGAACATGTTGCAGAGCTTTTTAGAGAGAAAGGGGTTGAAGTACGGAAATTACTAAAACTGATTACATGGGATGAAGAACGATGTATCCACTGCGGCGCGTGCATTTCTGTCTGCCCAACAAGGGTGTTTACGTTCAACCCCTCGTGGAACATAAATTTAGAAGAAGAGGAATGTGTCCGGTGTGAGATATGTGTAAAGGCATGTCCTCTTAGCGCTTTAGCATGCGTAGAATGATGATGAAAAAAGTAGGCGTTGCTGATACTACCTTTGCACGATACGACATGGGTGCCGCAGCGATAGATGAGCTGCGGAAAAATGCATCCGTGAAGATAGAGCGGTACACGGTCCCGGGCATAAAGGATTTGCCGGTGGCGTCAAAGAAGCTGATCGATGAGAAGGGGTGCGACATAGTAATGGCACTGGGGATGCCCGGAGCTGCGGATATAGACAAGCAATGTGCGCACGAAGCTTCAACCGGAATTATAGCGGCACAGCTTCTCACTTCTACGCACATAATAGAGGTCTTTGTCTATGAAGACGAGATAGAGGGTGAGAAGGAGCTGGCGGGGCTTGCAGATCGGCGTGCGCGGGAACATGCACGGAACGTAATAAAAATGCTTTTCAAGCCGCAAGAAATGGAGCGAGAAGCTGGAATGGGAAAGCGGGAAGGATTTGAGGATGCAGGTCCTTTAAAGGTATAATTGCAAGTACAAATTGAAACCACGAGATTTCACAAGATTTACACAGAATAACTATAAACGAAAAATACAAAAAGAATAAAAATAAATACTCTCGTGGAAATCAGTTTAATCTTGTGGTTACAAACCAAGAGAAGAAAAATGGCAAAAGAAGAAGAGATAAAATTGGGTTTTGTCGTCTCAGAATTTCATCGGGACATCACGTATCAGATGGAGATACTGGGTAGGGAGCATGCTGAGTTTCTTGGTGCGAACGTGTATCGCACGGTATATACGCCGGGAACCTTTGACATGCCGTTAGCAGTGAAGAAACTGCTCACGGAGGGAGAAGTAGATGCGGTGGTTACGCTTGGCTGCATAATCGAGGGTGCAACAGAGCATGATGAAGTGATAGCATCGCAATTGGCGAGAAAGATAATGGATCTCTCGCTGGAGTATAACAAGCCAGTGGCTTTGGGCGTTGCCGGACCGGGGATGACGAGGTTGGAGGCGCAGGAACGGATAGATTATGCAAAAAGGGCGGTAGAAGCCGCGGTGAAGTTAGTGAAGAGGCTAAAGGAAAGAACATAAAGAAGTAACAGCACCAGAATGCAAACGAAGGCGAAAAGGAGTGAAGTCCGCTTCATGATCTTTATCGCGCCTTCTATATGCTTCCTGGATGCACGCTCAAAATTTTCGCCAACGACATAATGCCCTTTTTTCTCCAGCTTCACTTGTAAGGCATGGCTCATTGCTGCTATTGTCAAATGGTTATTTCCCTCTTTATTCATCTCTTTATTCAACTCCATCCATTTTGAATGACTTGTAAACAAAATTAAGCCTGCTGCGATCCGTTCTGGCAGGTAATTCAGCAGGTCATCAGTTCTCGCAGAGAACCAGCCGAAATGCAAATATCGTTCTGTTTTATACCCGACAACGGCATCCAGAGTATTGAACACTCGATAAACCATAGCACCAAAAACGCCGAACAGCAAGAAATAGAAGAAAGGAGCGATAACGCTATCAGTGAGGTTCTCCGCCACCGATTCTATAGCTGCTGAGTCAAGATGCTCCTCATCCATTGTTTCAACATCTCTGCTGACTATTTTGCCTACTGCTTCTCTTTTCAATTCCAAATTCTCCGTTTCCAGCGCGTTCCGCCCGTATCGCTCCAATCCTTTTATCGTAAAGGTCATCTTGAAAATAAGCGCGCCTAAAACAACGTATACGAGTTCTGATGGGATACGATAGAGCATTAAACAGGGTAGTGTAAAAACAAAAAGAATCAGCAGCGGATACAGCACGCCAAGAATCTTCTCTTTACGTGCATCGCCCCGCCTCGTTATTCTATCAAAGAAATACATCAATCGGCTTATCCACACAATGGGATAAAATCTCTCTCTTTTCTCGGAAGGGTCGCCTATGATCAGATCTACAGCGAGAGCAAGTATGAAAATAAGGATTTGATCAATAAGGAAGTTCATTTTTGGGGTGTCTGGGGATATTTCTCTTTTAACATTGAAAATATTTCCTTGAACTCCTCCCTTCTTTTTTCTATATCGTCAACATTTTCTATTCCACGCGCCTTGAACTTCTCCAGTAGCTCCCTCGCAACTTCCGAGTTGTGTATCCAGTAACACTCTGAGCAGCCCCAAATAAGGCCCCCGTCCTTCTTCTTCACCCATTCGCCACCGGTTTGCTCGTCTTCGCAGGGATAAAACGGGCAGAAACACCACGTGCAATCCTGACCCGTGAAATGACAGGGATAATAGTCACACGTTTCATCAGGTCCTACAATTTTCTTATCTTCCAGCACCTTCTTCAGGTGTTCATAAGCAAGTGGATGCATCTTTCTTTATTCATGCTCACCGTCTTATCTTTTTGAGCTACGGTCTTATCATAACGTTAGCTAAAGTTACTATGAACAAGGCAAGAATTAACCAACCCAACAATCCTTCGATCACGACAGCAGCCTTTCGATAGCGATCTGCGGGATACAAATCTCCAGAGCCGATTGTGGTGAATGTGACCACACTGAAATAGAATGCATCCCCTAAGGCCTTCCAGCGGGACACATCTTGTTCATCCACTTCATCATTTTCTTTCGTTCGTCTGATACCCCCCCGCCACCAGTAGATAGGAGTGAATATTATAGTTGTTACAACAGCACATGCTGCTGCATACCCCGGCTTCACGCCGTAGCCACAAGTAAGCCACGCTACTACATCCCCTAACTTTGATAAAGACCAGTTCTTGTTTGCTTGACTCACTCGTCGGTACTGATAATATGCACCGTCAGCATCCTCAAACTGCTCCATCTCTCTGAAATTTTTTATCAGTTTGATATATGTTGGACCATCAAAGGAATAGAGGTCTTTTAGAGAACTCCAACTAACTTTAATTCGTTTAAAATCAGCGTCATGAAGTAAAAAAAATTGAGAGAATGCAGTATTGGAGAAATCCACTTCATCAAACTCCGCAGAAGTAAACTCGGCATTACCTCTGAATTTCACACTATTAAAATATGCATTGCCACTGAAATGCGTATGCCAGAACTCGGCATCATCACTAAAGGTTGTATACATGAACGATGCATCGTCTCTAAAATTTACACTCGTAAAGTCAGCGACACTACCAAAATTTGTATACCCGAAGTGTGCCCTGCCAGTAAAACTTACAACTTCAAAGTTTACATAATCACAAAAATTTGCGTTACCAAAGTAGGCATCATCACTAAAACTTGCAAACTCAAAGCCTGCATCACCACCGACGGTCGTGTTAAAAAAATCTGCATCATGTTTAAAAAGTGCGTCTTTGAAGCCAATATCAGCACAAAAGTTTGCATTCTCAAAGTTGGCAGAGCCTCCAAAGGTTACCCTATCGAAGCAAGCATCGTCATCAAAACGCGCATCATTGAAGAGGACATAATAATCAAAAATAGCCCCTCTAAAATTGGTCTTACATGAAAAGGTAGTGCCCCGGAAATTTATCGGATTTCTAAACCAAGCATTCTGGAAATTGACATCGTTCTCAAATACTGAATTTGTAATTGTTATGGGGCTTTCAATAGGTTTTAGCTCTTCTTTCAGCCCATAGAAAAGTTGATGCCCTGTTCGTACAATAAAAACTGGTTCCAACTCTATGTTACTCAAATCGAGCGCCCCTGTTACATAAACATGATCAAAGAGCACATCTTCTCCAGCTTGGATTTTTTCTAAAATATCGCTGGCTGGCACTTCTGTAAGTTCCTTTGCTTGAGCAGAAGTTGACATTAACAAAACTACTATGACGGGCAAGAGCGCCCACATAATCACGTTTTTTGGCTTCATTTATTCGCCTACATAGCTATATGGATTATAATAGTGAATTTTACCGTTTCATTTCACCCTTTTATAATTCGTTTTCTAATAGTTAAAATGTCATTGATTCATCAGGTGTCTGCTTCTCCAAGGTATTTACCCAGAGGATAGGAGAAGCCACAGATGTAACAGTGGTGCCTGTTTTCCGGCAGTTCGGCATTGCAGAGTGGGCATTCCTTCCCTTTTCCCTTTACTTGCGACTTCGGAATTCCGCCCACAACCGCTTTGTATAGCTCATAGAAGAACAAATGCTCTTTATTCATGAATTCCATCCCATAGTCTTGCTTCTTCTGTTCGTATTCTTCATTGGAAATTTTCCCGCTTATTATAGCCCGGAGCTTTGTCGTTCCCGAACCGAACTCTATCGGCTCTTTTGCTCGCCACGCCACCTCGCCCAATTCCTCTTCAAAGGCCTTTCGTAATAGCCACTTCCCATATTTTCTACCGTTTATTTCTTTTACCTTTAAGCCAGGATCTATCTCAAGGGCGAAGTCAACAATTTTTTTATCGCGATATGGCTGTTTTATCTCCACGTCAAGAGAAGCTCCCAGCTTGTTAGAGGAGAACCACATAGTCTTTGAGATAGCTTTTATGTATTTGTCCAGTGTATCCGGCGAGAGCTCGTGCATGTAAGAATACCCTGCGAAGAGCTCGTCTGCGCCATCGCCGGTCATTACGCTTTTTATTCCGAGATTCTTTGCTTCTTGTAACGCGACATAGATAGTCAAATCGTTAGGAAGCGCGGGATCAAAGCTTCTAACCGCTTTTATCACTTCCGGCAGTTTATCCAAAGCTTCGGTTTCTGATAGGCAAATCAGATGGTGCTCATACCGAAACTTCTGAGCTACCTTTTGTGCATATCCGAGGTCAGGAGCCCGAGTTCCAGTTAGAGCTACGGTAAGTGCCTTTTTGCTTTTACCATGATCGTTAGCAAGGGCGGCTAAAATGCTCGTATCCAACCCGCCAGAAAGCAGCAATGCTTCCGCATTGTTTCTCTCCACCACATCTTTCAATAGTTCTCTTAACTTACCGCATGCTTCTTTCTCATCTTTTTTCATCGTTATCTCTTTACTGCAGCGCTATTTGAAACGGAGAACCGCCGTGTGAACGCTCACTCACTGGATGCTTAAATAAATAACATACCCGTGCTGCTAATTTAAAGGGGGGAAAAGCTATTAAAATACAGCGGCAAGACGGGATATGAAGGAGAGTTTCAGGCTAAAGGAGACTTTCGTATGGATAACTGCAGACGAAAAGCGGTATGTAGAGATAGCAGAAGAGGAGATAACGCGGCGAAGAAGAGAATTGGAACGGTTTGTGCGGTGGCATCCTTATTTCCTCGTTACGCTCGAACGGTACCAGATAAAAGGTGAAGTTGAGGTCGGTGGCACTATAGAAAAGGACGAGCTACCAGAGGTAGTACGGAGAATGATAGACGCTGCGGGTAAATTTGGCATAGGGCCGATGTCAGCAGTTGCAGGCACTTTAGCAGAATTTGCTGTAGAGGCGATGCAAGATGCCGGAGCAACATATGCAATGGTGGATAACGGAGGGGACATTGCGTTGATAACCGATAGAGAGGTGCTTGTCGGTATACATGCTGGAGAAAGTCAATTCTCGAACAAGATTGCGCTTCGTGTAAAGCCGTCCTCATCTTTAATAGGTATATGCACGTCCTCCGGTACGGTAGGGCATTCTATAAGCTTTGGAACTGCGGATGCCGCAACGGTGATAAGCACGAGCGCATCTCTGTCAGATGCCGCAGCTACCGCGCTCTGCAATGCCGTAACGGACGAGCAATCGATCAAAGAAGCTTTCCATGCAATCAATCGCGTAGAAAGCATTGAAGGTGCGCTGGCGATCTATAAGGACGTACTGGCAACGTGGGGAAAAGTGCCTGAAATCGTCAAAACGAAATAAACTGGCTACGGCGATTGGATTGAAAAAGTTTATACAAAACGCCGCGAATTAATTAATAAAGGTAACCGAAAAGGAAAGAAAAAAAAGCACATTAAAAATAAGCACCATGTCTTTCGTCGTCAAATGGGAAGAGAAAGAATTAAAGCGAGTTTCCGTAGCAGAAGGAGTTAGCGTAGAGAAATTGCAGCGACTGCTCGATGCGGGGAAAGTGGTAATTCCGAGGAATGTGAAGCGTGCAGATGAGGCAAGAGACGGGAGAGAGATAGTGCTCAAAGCAATTGGTGAAGGGATGAGCACGAAGCTGAACGTGAATGTAGGGACGTCAAAAGATTATGTTAACCTTGGTGAAGAAGTGGAGAAGGCAAAGATTGCTCTGCAATACGGTGCTGATGCGATAATGGACCTCTCTACCGGTGGCGACCTTGATGAAACGCGACGAACAATTTTGAAGGAAGTAAACGTGCCCGTCGGGACGGTACCAATATACCAGGCGGCATTGGAGAAGGCAGACGTAAGAGCAGTCGTGGACATGAGTTCGGACGACATGTTCAATGCCGTCAGGAACCATGCAAAAGACGGTGTTGACTTTGTTACTATTCATGCAGGCGTGAATCTCAACTCGCTGGAGCGATTGAAGCGGAGCGAACGCATCTTAGACATCGTGAGTCGCGGTGGCGCATTCCTCGTTGCCTGGATGATGCACAACGAGCGTGAAAATCCGTTTTATGACGAATATGAGTATCTTATAGAGATAGCGAAGGAGTATGAGCTAACACTCAGCTTAGGCGATGGTATGCGTCCCGGCTGTATTTCCGATGCTTCGGATCGTGCGAAATTCATGGAAGCCATTATACTTGGCGAACTCGTGAAGCGTGCCCGGGAAGAAGGTGTCCAGACACTCGTTGAAGGACCGGGGCACGTGCCACTGGACGAAATAGAAGCAGCGGTAAAGGTGATAAAACACATCACGGATTTTGCACCACTTTATCTTTTAGGACCACTTGTCACCGACATCGCACCGGGATACGACCATTTAGTGAGTGCGATAGGAGGAGCGGTTGCGGGCATGTATGGTGCGGATTTTCTCTGCATGGTTTCACCGTCCGAGCATTTAGCATTGCCCTCGGTAAACGACATAAAGGAAGGCACGATTGTAACAAAAATAGCAGCGCATACCGCGGACCTCGTAAAAGAAGGGCAACGCTCGAAGGCGAGACGATTGGACGACGAGATGGCGTACGCACGTAAAAATTTGGATTGGAAACGACAATTTGAACTCGCTCTTAACCCTGAAGAAGCTCAGAGGATAAGAGATAGCAGACCTTCTAAAAGCGATGCCTGCTCCATCTGCGGCGAGTTGTGCGCGATTAAAATGGTAAGGGAGTTTTTTAAGAAGTGAGACGCCCTATTATAAAAATTATAAAAAAATATTATTATCCATTTAGGTTATAATTATTACCCGAAAAGAAGGTTATTTAAAGTCGCTCAGCGCACTTCATTCTTTGAGGTAAAAAAGAATGAAAAATTACACGTTGCTATTAGCGTTTGCTTTGTTAATGGCTGCAATGCCTATGTTGGCAACGGCAGAAGCTGGTGGAAACTATCCAATGTTTCATTACGATCTCCAGAGGACTGGAAACGTCAGCGAGAATGCACCGATGACCAGTGACCTCCTCTGGTCTAAATATCTGGGCGGATTTGTTGGTTCCTCGCCAATCGTATCTGATGGAAAAGTATATGTATCTAATTGGGAGATGGACGTAGGCAGTTATGGTCTCTATTGTCTCGATGAACGCACAGGTACCATTATTTGGGATAATCCTTTAGATGGGGGGGATGGTGGCGCATCTACTGCGGCACTCTTTGGAGACAGGATCGTTGTAGGATCTAAGAATGGACATCTATATTGCATAAACGCCTCGAGTGGCGAAACGACATGGAATAAGAAAATAGAGCACAACCCTGCGTATTGGGGTGTTGCTTCATCTCCGATTGTCTGTGACAATAAGGTATTCATCACCACTTTCTCAAACGACGTCTTGAACAACGGAACACTACATGTATTTGACTTTGATGGGAGCGAGTTATGGAACATATCAACGGGAGATACAGCCTATTATACTTCCCCGGCAATTGCAGATGGTAATGTCTTCTTCGCGGGGAATCTCGCCAATCATTCGCTCTTCTGTGTCAATATATCCTCACACACTATCTTGTGGCGGTTCAATACAAGCACACAGATTAAGTCGACGCCCGCAATCTGGAATAACACGGTCTTCTTTGCATCAAAGGATAGAGTGTACGCAGTGAATGCACGTACTGGTGGCGAGGTGTGGAATAATCCCTTTAGTTGTGTGATGTCCTCTCCCGCGGTATCGAACGGGAAGGTGTACATTGGGTCTGATGATAAGAAGATGTATTGCTATGACGGGATAACGGGGGTAGAACTGTGGAACTGTACTGTCGATGGTGTAATACAATCTTCTCCTGTTATTGCACACGATACGGTTTTTTTCGGAACAAGTGTGTTTGGTGCTGTAGGAGATGGAACTGTCTATGCACTCAACACGACCGATGGATCGCTGCGTTGGTCCTATAATGTAGGTCTATGTGTAATGTCCTCACCTGCAGTTGCAGATGGAATCGTATTCATTGGTGCAGATGATGGGAGCGTGTATGCATTTGGTGAAAAAACAGCAATCACCACCAAAATAAGAATAGAGGGTAAAAACGAAACGATCTGGAGCGGAGAAATAACCTTCAGCAACGCTACGATTGTGGATACGGACAACGTCTCGCACTACCTCGATAAACCAACTGCATTGGGAGCTGTAGATGCAGCGTCGAAGCTCGGGGATTTCTCTTATGGAGTTGAAAACCAGACTGAGGGGCTCTTAGTGAAATCTATACGTGGTGAGGCTAACAATCCCGATACAGGGGATAGGTGGATGTACCGCGTCGATTATTATTCGCCAATGGTCGGAGCTGCTGATTTCGTAGTGGGTGTAACAGAACCCCCATCCGCGCCGCACAGAGAGATCCTCTGGTATTATGGTTCGTGGACGGACGATCCACTCAACCTTACGCTCGAGAAGACGAGCGTAGCTGTAGGCGAGTTCTTTAACGTAACCGTGCGCTATTACAATGACACGACGAGCGGCTGGGAACCGCTCGGTAATGCTACGGTTCATGTTGGAACCTTACAACATACAACTGGTAGTGATGGAAACGCTACAATAACGATTTCAGGTGCCGGGACCTATTCGGTGTATGCCGAAAAAGAAGGATGTATAAGATCGCCGAAGAGGGACGTGCGCGTTTTCATACCACGTATCAACGTCCGCATCGAAGGAAAAAACGAGACGATCTGGAGTGGAGAAGTAACCTTCAGCAACTCGACGATCGTGGATACGGACAACGTCTCGCACTACCTTGATAAGCCAACTGCGTTGGGAGCACTTGATGCAGCATCGAAGCTCGGTAACTTCTTGTATGAAGTTGAGGATATGGGGTGGGGGCTCTTAGTGACTTCGATAGGAGGAGAGGCTTATAATCCGGTAACGTGGGATCCGTCATGGTTGTACCGTGTAGATTACATTCAAGCGGAGGTAGGTGCCGCTGATTTCGTGTTGGGAGTAACAGAGCCGCCATCACCACCACACGAGGAAGTTTTATGGTATTTAGGCTCTTTCACAGCCGCTCCGCTTAGGATAACGCTGGAAAAAACGAGCGTTAACGTGAATGAACATTTCAATGCAACTGTGGAGTCATTTAACGACACATCGAGCTTATGGAGTCCTGTGGAGAATGCAACAGTTCACGTTGGCATATCTACGTATACAACTGGCAGTGATGGAAATGCAACAATCTCGTTATCGAGCATCGGGACCTACTCGGTGTATGCCGAGAAAGAAGGATGTATAAGATCGCCAAAGAGGAACGTGAGCGTTTCGCAGCCCATTATCAATGTTCGTATCGAAGGGAAGAACAATACGATCTGGTATGGGGAAGTAACCGTCGGCAACTCCACGATCGTTGACACTGCCAATGTCTCACACTATTTTGATAACCCAACCGCATTGGGAGCACTTGATGCGGCATCGAAGCTCGGCAACTTCTCGTATAAAGTTGTGGATATGGGATGGGGACTCATGGTGACCTCGATAGGTGAAGAGGTCTATAATCCCGTAACATGGGATCCGTCATGGCTGTACCGTGTCAATTATTATTCGCCAATAGTTGGCGCTGCGGATTTCATAATAAACGTAACGGAACCCCCCCCCACACCGCATGAGGAAGTTTTATGGTATTTAAGCTCTTTCACAGCCGCTCCGCTTAATACAACGCTGGATAAAACGAGTGTTAAAGTGAATGAGCAATTTACTGCTACTGTAGAATCATACAATGACATAACAGGCTCGTGGAATCCTGTTGACAATGCAACAGTTTATGTAGATAGCTTTAATTATACCACGGACATCAATGGAAGCGTGGTAATTGCACTGTCGAATGTTGGTACTTATACAGTATATGCAGAGAAGGAGGGGTATATCCGCTCGGAGAAGAAGACGGCTACAGTGACTCCAACGGACGGAGGCGGTGGAGGTGATAAAAGCGTTGTTCATGTAGACATATCTCATCGTTATAAAGGCGACATATACAGTGGTGATATCTCTTTCGAAAGTGGTGTGACAGCCTTTGATGCCCTTGATAACGCGTCGAAGAGAGGCGGTTTCTCTTATAATGCAAGGGAAGAGAGTTTTGGTACATACGTCTACGAGATCGCTGGAATCGAAGAGAAGAGTGAAGGACTTACGTCTGGATGGATGTACTGGGTTAATTATCCACAGGATCCCAAACCTAGCGTTGTATCTGATGAATACAAATTAAAAAGTGGTGATGTAGTCACATGGTATTGGAGTACAAGCATGGACTCCAAGCCTCCTACAGACACTTCTCCTACTTATCCTGGCGGTAGTGGCGGTGGCATCTCGCCAACTCCAACTCCAGCACCTGTGTCAATAGAAGCAGGTGAAAATGCTTCTGTAACGTTTGAAAAGATAAGCGTTACAAGGATTACCATTAACGCCCACAGCACCATTCGCAATGCAAGCATTATGATTCAACCGCTCGGAATAACAGCACTTATCACAAACGTTTCTGGAATACCGTATTGCTACTTCAACGTAACCACAACCAATCTAACAGATAGTGACATAGCAAGTGCAACCATCGAATTCAACGTAAACAAGACCTGGATAAACGAGAGAAACATAGATGAAGCAACAATCACTTTAAACAGGTACAGTGATAATAACTGGAGTGTGTTACCAACCCTAAAGATTAAAGAGGATAACGCATCGCTGTATTTCGGAGCGGAAACACCGGGCTTTTCGCTATTCGCAATATCGGGTAAGGAAAAAACAGCACCGCCTTCAGCACCTTATGCAACCGTAACTCCTTCGCCTGCTGTAACACCGAAGACCACAACTCCGCCTATGGCGGTGACACCAACACCAACACCAGCATCAGCACCAGCATTAATTCCACGGATAAAAGGGATTATAATAACCACGGTGAGTATCGCTGTATTATTAATCGTACTTGTCGCATATTTTACGCTTAGAAGAGGAAAAGAATGAGAAAGAGAGAGAAGATGAAGGTATTGCTCAGTTTTGGTCTGCTTTTATGTTTAATGCTGAGTTTAAGCACGCCGCTATCAGCATCTATAACCAACCAAGACCAGCAGCAGTATCCATTAAATCAAAATGACGCTGAAATTCAGAAAGCATTGGGTTATCTTCGTACTTTGCAAAATAACGATGGGGGATTCAGTAACCCGGGTGAGGAAAGTGCGCTGAGTAATACCCAATGGACGATTCTGGCAATTGTTGCAACTGGAGAAGATCCACACAACTGGAAGAAGAACGGACATTCCCCGATAGACTACTTGCGAGCAAATGCAAATAAGGTTACAGGGTCTACGGACTATGAACGGATGATTCTCGCTTTAATTGCAGCGGGCGAGAATCCACGGGATTTCGCAGGGAGAGATTTTGTAAAGGAACTAAAAGAGAACTATCTGAAAGAAAATGGTCAGTTCAGCGATTTTACCTACACTACCATCTGGGGAATTTTAGCGCTATCTTCTGCGGGCGATGACGTATCGAAATCGGTAGAGTGGCTAAAAACGCAGCAGAATGAAGATGGCGGCTTCGCATGGGTTACTGGAGAGAGAAGCGATTACGATGATACAGCGGCTGCAATAGAAGCTCTGATTGCTGCTGGTGAAAGTCCTGATTCAAAAGCAATACGAGATGCTATCGAATATTTGAAGACTGGTCAGAATACTGACGGTGGCTTCAGATACTTTGGAAGTTCCCCTTCTAATGCGGCTTCTGATGCATGGTGTATCCAGGCCATTGTAGCGTGCGGGCAAGAAGACCCACAAGATAAAGAATGGACGGTAAATGGAAACAATCCTGTAGACCATCTTCTTAGTCTCCAGCAGCCCGATGGCTACTTCAATTATACCTCATACATAAAATCAAATCCCGGCTACATGACGGTCTGTGCTATCATGGCATTGCTCGGTAAGCCGCACCCAATAAAACCTCAGCCGCAAGTACAACCTGAACCAACAGTAACACCAACGCCCACTGTTACACCAACAATAACAAGCACCCCTGCACCTGCATCTACATCACCGCAACCAACATCTACTCCAACTGCAACAGCACTAACAACAGAAACGCCTCCTGAATCTACGGACACCAAGGTGGCAGGGTTTGACTTCTTATCCTGCATTATCGGATTATTAACGGTAGCATTTACAGTTCTAATAGTTGCAAAAGTTAAACCCCATGATAAGAGTAAATAAAATCATAATAGCACTGGCAGTACTTCTCCTATTGTTTATCCCCTTTTATCTGTTATCTTGTGGCTACATAGATGAGGATATAAACCAATCATCACAAGGATTAGCAGCCGTATCACCCCAAAATGAGGCTATAGACGTTTGCATCGCCACAAAGATAAGTGCTACTTTCTCTGATACAGTCAACCACCCCTCAGTAGAAGAAGCGTTTTTCAGCGAGCCTTCTGCGGAAGGCATGTTTTATTGGAGTGGTAATACGATGACATTCGTGCCCAGCACAAACCTGGTGTATAACACCACCTATACGATAAATATAAAGGAAGATTCATGGCACTTCAAAACAGCGAAGAAAGGTTTTTCTGTAACGATCATTGATGATCTTGGCTGTAGCATTACGATAACAGAGAAGCCGGAGAGAATCATTTCTTTAGCGCCTTCTAATACAGAGATACTTTTTGCTTTGGGATTAGGAGACAAAGTTGTCGGTGTGACTGAATATTGTAATTATCCACCAGAAGCAAAAGAAAAGAATAAGGTTGGTGATTACAGCACACCTAACATCGAAAGGGTGATTGACCTCGAACCAGACCTTGTTTTAGTTGCTCATGGTAATCCTATAGGGACTGTAGAAGCGCTAAAAGGATTTAATCTCACTGTTGTTGGCTTAAAATCGGACAATTTAGATGAGATACTTTATGACATGAGATTGGTTGGAGAAATTACCGGACAATCCGACAATGCCGCGGTCTTAGTTGCAGATATGGCTCAACGGATAGAAGTAACAGAGGAACGGATGAGCGAACTGAAAGGTGGAGAAAAGCCAACCGTCCTTCATATAATCTGGCACGACCCAATCTGGGTGGCTGGTAAAGGAACATTTGAGGATGAGTTAATAAGAAAGAGTGGTGGTGTTAATGGTGCCTCTGTCACGGGATATAAGGCGATTTCATTGGAAAAAGTAATAGAAATGAATCCTGAAGTTATAATCACTCCTTCGGGGACTGGAATGGGCTTTGCTAAAACAAACTATACATATGAATATATAATTGGTGAGCCACGATTAAGGAGTGTTGATGCAGTCAGTGATAATAGGGTATATGTGATAGATGCGGACATCGTTTGTCGTGCAGGTCCAAGGATAGCGGATGCCTTAGAAGAAATGGCTAAGATGATACATCCAGAACTATATTGGTAAAAACGGAACGGGTGGTTTTTATGACAAAAACAGCGTATTTCAGAAAGTTTATCCACTGGAAGATGATTATGGTTTACTTAGTTGTGATTCTCTGCTTGTCCATCGTGCTGACAACGGCAATCGGTCCTGTTTATGTGCCACCGCTGGAAATTGTCGCTTTGTTAGGAAGCAAACTTCGACTCTGTGAAACGTCCTCCATTCCACATGAGGTGATAATTTTCCAGATACGACTGCCGAGGATATTCCTTGGAATATTGGTAGGGCTTTCGCTGGCAACCGCAGGTACCGCGCTGCAAGGCTTATTCAAAAATCCCATGGCAGACCCGTACATAATAGGGATAGCATCAGGCGCTGCAGTTGGAGCCGTGCTCTCGATAATGGTGCTTCCCCAGATCTTCTCCATCTACACGACACCAATTATGGCCTTTTTAGGTGCTCTGTTCACCATTTTCCTGGTCTATAACATCGCGAGGGTGGGCGGGAAAATACCGGTGGACACGTTATTACTCACTGGAATAGCAGTTTCGTTATTCTTAGGCGCTGTTTTAGCGTTCATGATGTCAATAGCAGGTGGGGCGTTGCATAACATTTTCTTCTGGATTATGGGCGGATTCTGGTTAGCTAATTGGACACAAGTGAAAATAATCGTTTTGCCGGTACTCATTTGCTTCGGCTTGATTTACCTCTTCGCAAAGGACCTCAATGCGATGCTGCTTGGCGATGAATCCGCGCAGACACTGGGTATAAATGTAGAGAATGCGAAACGAATTCTTTTGGTTCTGTCAGCGTTCATCACCGCCGCCGCAGTGTCCTTTACCGGAACCATTGGGTTCGTGGGGTTGATCATCCCGCATATAACGAGAATCCTCGTCGGACCAGATCATCGAATTCTTTTTCCCGCTTCCGCATTGGTGGGCGGGATCTTTCTGGTGTGGACGGACGCATTAGCTCGTTTATTAGGGGAAATGCCAGTAGGAATAATAACCGCGTTCTTCGGTGCTCCGTTCTTCATTTATCTGCTTAGGAAGCGGAAAAGTGGATATTAAGCAACGTGAAGGTTTGAAGTGGTTGGTAATTTACTTTAAATAGAACCATCCTAATCAAGCTATACACTCATTTAGATACCTAACCAAAAAGTGGAAACCGAAGCATAATGCACTACATCATTGCAGAAAAGGGAACAACAGCGAAAAAGGTCGCAGCGATTCTATCAGAAGGCAAGGCAAAGGAAAGAAAGATAGGTGGCGTGAATGCATATGAATTCGATGGCAAAGTAGTCGCAGGACTCAGTGGACATGTCTTCCGTCTGGACTTTCCCACCACGTACAATAATTGGAGCAGGATAAATCCGGAAAAGCTGATAGACGCTAAAATCGTGCATATCGCATTGAAGAAGACGATCGTTAAAGCGCTTGAGCAAATCGCAAAAAACGCTGATGCTGTTACCATCGCAACCGATTACGATCGTGAAGGTGAGTTGATCGGTGTTGAAGCGCTGAGAATTATTAAAAAAACAAATCCCGACATGAACGTTGACCGGATGCGATACAGCGCGATCACCGAGAAGGACATAAAAGATAGCTTCGCCGCACGAAGCGAAGTGGATTATAGCCTGGCGTCATCGGCTGAAGCGAGAGGCATCATCGACTTGATCTGGGGCGCAGCGCTGACACGGTTCATCTCATTATCTGCCAATCGTTTGGGCGAGGAGTTCCTCTCTGTTGGGCGTGTACAATCTCCTACGCTTGCGTTGCTGGTGGATAAGGAGAAGGAGATAAGGAAATTCGTCCCGCGTAAATACTGGGAACTGGATGCGAAATTAAAGACAGAAAAGGGCGAGATTTTCGAGGTCCACTATAAGACGGGGAAAATCTGGGATGAGGAAGAGGCGGAAGGTATAAAATCGAGAATAGAAGCAGCACAGGAAGGAACCGTTTGCGCTGTGGAGACGCGTTCGCGGACTGAAAAACCACCGACTCCTTTTGATACAACCAGTTTTATCAGAGCTGCATCTAACATCGGATATACTCCAAAGAGGGCGATGAACGTTGCTGAGGGCCTGTATCTGCAAGGACTCATCTCTTATCACCGTACTGATAATACTACGTATCCAGACACGCTTGATTTAAAGGCGTTGGTGAACCTGTTCCACGAGCACGAAATGTTTGGCGATTACGTTCGGCTTCTGTCAAAGAAGAAGCGGCTGAAGCCAACGGCGGGTAAAAAGAAAACCACTGACCACCCGCCTATACATCCGGTCTCCGCAGCATCGCAAGGGAAGATGGGCAAGCCGGAGTGGAAGCTCTACGAACTTGTGGTAAGGCGGTTTTTAGCCACGCTTTCCGATGCCGCGAAATGGGAAGATACCGACGTGAAGGTAGATATAGTCGGGGAGATCCTGGAAGCAAAGGGTAGACGATTAAAGTCAGAAGGGTTCCTCGCTATCTATCCTTATCAGAAAAAGGAGGAGGTGTCAATCCCGGAGTTGAAAGAGGGCGAGAAGGTACAGATCGTGCAGATAGAGCTTGTAGGGAAGGAGACAAAGCCGCCGAAACGGATTTCACAAGCGGGCTTGATAAAGAAGATGGACGAGCTGGGGCTTGGCACGAAGAGCACGCGACATGAGATCGTAGGGAAATTGTATGAACGGGCATACGTGGAAGATAATCCTGCTAAACCTACAGAAAAGGCAATCGCACTTATTGAGTCGTTAGAGAAATATGCAACGCTGATAACGAAGCCGGAGATGACACAAAAGCTGGAGATGGAGATGGACGATATAAAAGCGGGAAAACGAGCGAAGAAGGACGTTGCTGATGATTCCCGGAATATGCTGCGGGAGGTCTTCAAGGAGATGACGCTCAACAGAGGAGAGATAGCGAAGTCGCTTAAAGATGCTATGCGAGGCGGTATGACGGTAGGGACATGCCCCGAATGCGGCTCTGGACTTTTCCTGGCAACATCGCAACGAGGTAAACGCTTTGTAGGCTGCCAGAATTATCCCACATGTGATTTCTCCCTACCAATGCCAAAAAGTGGAAGGGTGGTCGTGACTACTGATACCTGCGATAAACATCCGTCATTGTTCAAGTTGAAGATCGTGAAGAAGGGTATGAAACGCCCGTGGGATTTCGGCTGCCCTTATTGCAACTTCTTGCAGTGGAAGGAAAAGAGCGGAGAGAAAGATAATAACCAAAATTGAAATTGCATTGTACTGACCCATTCAAAAATAAAGGGTATTTTATAAGTGGGTTTTATAATAGGGATGGGAACTGAAATGAAAGCGATGCCATTTCAAGAAGAGGTGCAGTATTTCAACCGCAAGTTCTCTGAGGTTATCGAGCAGAAATTGCAGGAGTGCCACAATGAGGTTTTATACGGTGCGCTGAGCTATATAAAAGATACTGGAGGAAAGAGGCTGCGCCCTATCATATGCTATCTATCGGCGGAGGCGGTGGGGGGTTCCCGGGAAAAAGCGTTATCCACCGCGATAGCGATTGAACTCATCCATAACGCTTCCCTTGTTCATGATGATATTATAGATGATAATTACATCCGGAGGAAAATTCCATCCAATCCCGCGATGTACGGTGAGAAGACGGCGGTAATCATCGGTGATCTCTTGCTTGGACTTTCTTGCGAGATGCTTGCGAGGTGCGAGATGCCTGAAGTCGTGAGTTTGGTATCGAACGCTATTTCTGACACCGCTATGGGCGAGTATCTGGAGTTCAAGTTACGAAACTTGGAAGAAGCAACAGAGCAATCGTACATGGAGGTGGCTGAGCTGAAAACTGCTGCTACCTTTATGGCGAGTACAGAAGCAGGTGCCATGCTCGGAGGCGGAAACGAAGTAGAAATCGATAATCTCCGCAATTACGGTAAAAGTTTGGGGATTGCATACCAGATTCAGGATGACATATTAGATATCTGTGGCGAAACCGAGAAAACGGGAAAGCCCGTTGGGCTGGACATTAAAAATGGTGAAAGAACACTTCTTGTCATTCACGCATTAAATCATTCGGAATATCCGGAAAAGGAGTATATCAAAGCGATTCTATCACAGGATAGAGAACCCGGCAGTTTTGACATTGATATTGATATTGATAGAGTGAGGAGAATTCTGGTAAACTCTGGCTCGATTGATTACGCGCTTCGGCTTTCTGAAAGGTTCGTAAGAACTGCGATAAATTGTATCGCCGAGCTCGAGGATTCGGAAGCGAAGCAGAAACTTCAATTCATTGCTGACTTTTCGGTGGAGCGAATAAACAATTACGTTTCAAATGCTTTTTAATCGCTCTCGAGTTCTTCTGGATGATAAGGAAGACTTGTTTTGATGCGCACTATAGACGCGCTCTACTGCCCCAGTGGACATAAAACAAAGCAATACATAGATATTTACAGTCATAGTGGAAACAGCTTTTGCAATACAGCGTTTGATGTCTCGCGCTCTTATCTATCGCTTCGAATACCTATTCCCAGCTTCAACCAACTCACTAAACATCTCTGCCTCTTCAGCATTTGCAACCTCCTTCACTGCTTTTGGATACCACGACGAAAGCACTGCTTTTCTTCCTTTTAACACCTTCTCGAAATCATCCATTGTTATCTTGCGTCTCGGTTTCTCCTCCTTTATCCTCTCCCTCAACGGAATCCGTGCCGCCTTATCGCAGATATCTATTATTTCTGCGCTTGCAAATCCATCTGTCATCTCAGTTAACTTTTCAGTATTCACGCTGCAGGGCTTATCCTTCAACCCAATCTCAAGAATCTTCTGCCTTGCCTCAAAATCAGGGTGCGGAATGAAAATCGTGGTATCAAACCGTCCAGCACGTCTAAGCGCTATATCAACGTCCCAAGGCATATTTGTGGCTGCAAGCACCAGGTAACGTTTCTCTTTCTCTGAACCTTTTGATTCCAAGCCGTCCATCTGAGACAGCAATTCATTCACCAAACTACGTTCATGCCCTGTCTTTGATTCGGAACGCTCACCCGCCAATGCATCTATCTCGTCGAAGAAGATTATTGCCTTCTCATAATCCCTTGCAAGTTCGAACACCTCCTTAATCCTCTTCTCACTCTCTCCAACATACTTGTCCTTGATGTCACTTATCTTGAGGTTGATGAACACGGCATCACACTCGCCAGCCGCAGC
>JAENXH010000004.1:0-1668 GCA_016649585.1 Methanosarcinales archaeon | reverse complement strand
GCCGCAAGCATTGTCTTTCCACAGCCCGGTGGGCCATACAAGAGAATTCCTCCTCCACCTTTCACACCGAAATATTTGTATTCGTCGGGATACTTAAAAGGATAAACAATAGCCTCTTTTATTTGCTCTTTTACTCCTTCGAGACCTGCAATATCTTCAAATCTTATCTTCGGTTTTTCTGCCAGTATGAACCTCCTTGCTCTTTCTTCTTCGGTCTCTACTCCTTCTTCAAGTCCTCTTCGGCTACCGCTTTCTACATCTACACCCGCAACTTTCATTCTCTTTAATTTCGCCGCAGCTTCGGTAAACTTCTCAAACGCATCGTAATACTCATTCTTTTTAGTCTCGTCCGCTGTCTTCTTCACTAAAATCTCGCAGTATTTGCTGCACCGCAGATACTCCGCACTCGCTTTCTCGTAATCACCGCTATCGTAATACTGCTTCGCATTCTCCTTGCATTCTTTTATCTTGCTCAGATATTCCTGCTCTAATAGCGGGTTCATTTGTCTACACTCCTGAATTCTGTAACACTACGGCACTCTCTTTATCCATAATACATCACCAAAGCCTTTATCGAAAGTGTAAATCTCATTTACATTCTCACTGCCCATTACCTCTACTGCCAGGCAATCATTTGGGTCCATCTTCAACTCGCTCATCATTTCTATCGCACCCAGATAGTCATCCTTTGTGACATCAACAATCCTTACATTGTCCATTGAGAAGAGCCCAATTAGCAGCGAATATAAATCTTCCATTGATAACGCCCTCTTCAAAATATTTGAAACTTCCGAAAGATGGACAACGGTTGTTATCACCTCCTCTCCTTCGTTTAGCTTTCTTATTATCTCCTTTGAGCGTTCCTTCATCTGTTTCTGCTTCTCGGTCAATTCACGCGTCGGTTTGTAATATGCGTAGATGAACACGTTCGCATCAAGGAATCTCATTGTAAAATCTCCTCTCAAACTCATCCCAGTCCTCTATGTTCATCCCTAGGTCAGCGCTATCAAAGAATTTTGTCAAATCCACCTTCTTCTTCGGCACTATCTTCAAATAGCCCTTTCCTTTTATCACGAATATCTCTTTGCTCTCCTTTAGTTCTTCCGCTCTCCAATCCGAAGGTAAAACAAATCTACCCTGTTCATCCACTTTCCTCCTTTCTATTCCATATATCAACTTTATCACCACTTTTAGATAGATACTCCTTATTTATATTCTTTCAAAAAATCCTTCCTTTTTCTCCATTTCTCCGCCACAAAGGCTGCACGGTTCCATCTTTTCATTTACCTCCTTTCTTTCTCAATCTAAAGTTTGTCCACTTCCCAGTTTCAGGCTCATAAGTTGTTATTATTCTTACATGTTGTTCACATAAAGCTGCGAGGACGTGGACGGGTCTTGAACCAACAAATCCAAGCATCAGGAAACTTGGACAAGGTTTATCATCTTTGTATTCTTCAATTATCTCTCCGTTTAATATGACATTTATGACTTCTTTTGGACTTATTCCTCTTTTATCCATTGCGTCCCATGCATGGTCAGTGATTAAAACTTTCTTTTCCTTTGTTAGTTCTTTTATTTTGTTGTAGGTCATATTTCACCCTTTCAAAAACTCTGCTATCCATACATCTATCAAGTTCGTGCAGAACCTCTTTACCTTCCCTTTATACG
>JAENXH010000049.1 GCA_016649585.1 Methanosarcinales archaeon | reverse complement strand
TCATACCTGAGGTCATCATTGTCAGAATTATCGCTTTCTCGCGCACATCAGCATATTTTATCGCTTCACGTACTATATCCTTTGTAAGCCGGTTGTTGTTCTCCACCAGGGTTTTCACTTCTCTTCTCCCTTTCCTTTTAGGTACGTCTATATTGTATGCGTTGAAGAAGCTCTTAACTGCTCCTACGGTGCCGCTTACTGTCTTGGGTGCTAATTTAACAGGTTGTTCTTTTCGGTTTAAAACTTTCGGTTTGTTTCGCAGCCAATCCTCAAATTCCGCTAAGAGCCCTTCTACTTCATCTCTCCACGCTAAGACATCTTCTTTTATTTTCTGCCTTGCATACACCAAAACTCCCTGCGGTGTGTTACCTATTGATAGCCTCTTTTCCCTTACAAAACCAAAAAAATGGGCGATTCCTTCTGCGTATCGTATCTTTGTTGCTTCTGCAGCATTAATCCGCTTCCACCAGCCTTTTATAATCTCATCTTCTAATATCTCTTTGGCATCCATCTTTATCCACCAATGCATAATAAGGGGGGTGCCTATATAAAAGTTAGCAAATATGATAAATTGAAGGGCACTACATGAGCAGAATAAGTGATACATTTTCTGACCTTGAAAGAAGCGGTGAGTGTGCGTTTATAGCATACATCATGGCTGGTGATCCCGACCCGTCACTAACACCAACAATAGCAAAAGCAATAGCGCAGTATGCGGACATCATAGAACTTGGTATACCGTTCTCAGACCCGATAGCAGATGGTCCGACAATACAAGCAGCATCAGAACGAGCTCTTCGTGCGGGGATGACTCCTCAGCAAACATTTGAGATCATTGCAAATATCAGAAAAGAAACGGACATCCCGCTCGTCGTGATGGGTTACTACAATCCGATCTTGCACTTCGGGATAGAGCGGTTCATGAAGAAGCTTGCAGAATGTGGAGGAGATGGGCTAATTATTCCAGACTTGCCGGTAGAAGAGGCAGATGACGTGGTACGATATGCGAAGGAGAATGGTATAAATACGATTTTTTTGGTTGCACCGACGACGCCAGAGGATAGAATAGGGAAGATCTGCGCCTGTTCTTCAGGATTTGTTTATCTTGTCTCGTTGCTTGGTGTTACGGGTGCGCGAGATGCGATTTCGGGAGGCGTGAAAACTTTGATAAGGAATGTGGTTGAGAAAAGACCAGATATACCGCCGGCAGTAGGATTCGGCATATCAAAGCCAGAGCACGTGCGGAAAATAATAGCTGACGGTGCGAAGGGGGTAATAGTTGGAAGTGCGATTGTAAGACTCATAGCGGAATATAAGGATGAGCCAGAGAGAATGATTGCAGCACTCGAGGGGTTCTGCGCTGAGTTAAAGGCGGCAACAAGGAAGTGATGATTTTAGGCTGTGTTGAGTAGAAAGCTTAATAAACGAAGTTAACAAAGAAGTATTGGAAGGAGGTGCTTAGAATGATAAAAGGTCTGGAAATCAAGAATTTTAAGTCGATAAAGCACTTGAAACTGGATTGCAAGCGGATCAATCTCTTTATTGGCGAGCCAAATACCGGGAAGTCAAATATTTTAGAGACGTTGGGACTGTTATCACACATGTACTACGGAGAACTTAAAAATTTTGTTAGATTTGAGAGCATGAGCAACCTGTTTTACGATGAGAACTTAGAGGATAAGATCGGGATAAAGTTTGATGAAAATGCTCTCCTAATCGAATTTGAAAACGGGACGTTTAGAGGAATTAACAATCTCAACAATCAGGTTTTTGGCTACGGTTACGATGGTCATGGAAGTTGCGCTGGAGTGGATGCATACAAATTTCTTAAATTTTATAAATTTGAAGTGAGAAGAGATTTCCCACGTCACGAAGCAGAATTTCTCCTCCCACCTTCTGCTGATAACCTTTTAGCAGTCATTTTAACTCGTAAGGATATAAGGAAACTAGTGAAGCAAATATTTGATGCCTCTGGGCTTAGAGTCGTTCTAAAGCCACAAGAGCGAAAAATAGAAGTGCAAAAGGAAATCGAGGACATAATAATATCTCATCCCTATTCTTTGGTTTCTGATACACTTCAGAGGATTATCTTTCACCTTATTGCAATCGAAACGAACAAGGATTCGGTCATTGTATTTGAGGAGCCGGAATCCCATGCATTTCCCTATTATATAAAATTCCTCGCTGAGAGGATAGCTCTTGACAAGAACAAGAATCAGTACTTTATTGCGACACATAATCCTTACCTCCTACTCTCAATCCTCGAAAAAGCTCCTAAGGATGAAGTTGGGATTTTTGTAACCTATATTGAAGACTATCAGACGAAAGTAAAACTCCTGAGCGAGAAAGAGCTGGAGGAAATAATGGAGATGGGGATGGACATTTTTTTCAATATCGAGAGATTCTTGGAAGTTAAAGAATGATTTATACTGAGTGCAAACCGGATTCGGCCTTGGTGAGAACTTTAGGGATACCAAAGAAGCAGATCATCCATTTAGGCGGAAAGCCCGAGGTTTGTAAGCAATTAGAGAAGCGAGAAGAGTGGAAAGGATTGGTAGATGAAGATCCGTCCAGCGTACAACCACCTTATTTGAAAAAATTGCCGGTGAAGGAAAATTTGCCAAATTATGGACTTAAGATTTTGAGTGATAATTCTAAAAACAACGATTTATTCGTTCTCTCTCCGAGGTTGGAAGAATGGGTATTAAAAGCAACAGAGGATGCAGACATAGATATAAAGCGATATAATCTACCTGACGATGGGGACCTGTTGCATAAAGTGATAAATCTTGATCTTAGGAAATTCGAAAGGCTGGTGAACGATTTAAAAGGCAAAAGTAAGATGTTAGAAGCTTTAGAAATAGCAATAAAGGAATGAGGCTGAAATAACTTCTTTCTCAATCAAAAAATACGAGTGGAAAAAATGAAAATAGGTTTCATTATCAATCCGATAGCTGGCATGGGTGGCTCGGTAGGCCTAAAAGGAACGGATGGTCTTGTAGACGAAGCACTAAAGTTAGGTGCAAACCCGATAGCAGGAGAGCGAGCAAAGAAGTGCATGGATGAGCTGAACACCGACAATCTTATTTTTACCTGCTCAGGAGCTATGGGTGAAGATGCACTTCCGAACTTGTCGTTAAGATACAAAGTTGTGTATTCATTTGAGAGCATAAGCACGAGTGAGGATACAAAGAACGCATGCAAGCGATTTTTAGAAGAAGGCGTCGAGCTTTTGGTATTCTGCGGTGGTGATGGAACGGCGCGGGATGTGTACAGTGCTGTAAAACGAGAGATCCCGATATTAGGCATTCCTGCTGGCGTGAAGATGCACTCGGCGGTGTTTGCGATAAGCCCCGCTGGTGCGGCGAAGATGGTTGAGCTTTTTGTTGAGGGTAAGGCGGAAGTGCGGGATGCAGAGGTAATGGATACGGATGAGGATGCATACAGGCGAAACGAGCTGCAAATGAAGGTATTTGGATACGCACGCACACCGTACGAGCCGGTTCTGGTTCAGCAGGGCAAGAGCATTTTTCAAAGCGTAAGTGAAGAGAGAGCGAAAGAGGAGATTGCGAGGTTCGCATGTGAGTTCATGCGGGACGGGTCGCTTTACATCTTAGGTGCTGGGACTACGATACACAAAATAGCGGAGTTGCTGGGCTTAGGCGAGGAAAAGACATTGCTTGGCGTGGATGCAGTGAAAGAGGGGAAATTGGTGGGGAAGGATTTGAACGAGCAGGGATTGTTGCAGTTGCTGGAGAACGAGAAGGGTAAAAAAGCGAAGATACTCGTGAGTCCGATTGGCGCGCAGGGGTTTGTATTTGGGCGGGGCAATCAGCAGCTCAGTACAAAGGTAATAGAAAAGGTCGGAATAGAGAATGTGATCGTGCTCGCGACGCCACACAAGTTGAGTGAAACGCCGTTTCTTCTCGTTGATACAGGCAGCGATGAGCTGGACGAGCTTTTGAGTGGGCACATGAGCGTTGTATGCGATTATCGGATGGCGCAGCGTAAGGAAGTGAAAAAGGGGTGAAAAAGAAATCCTGAAGGGTGGATGACAGCATATAATGTGCACCAACACATACCCTTTTATATGTGCCTGTTCAAATAGATATTCTTCTAAAGAAGAAGGAGGTGAAAGCGATGAACAGAGAAGGAAAAATGGCGGAAGATGGAATAGGTAATCATGAAGTGGAAGAAATACACAAAGATATGCACTACCAGCTTTCGATGGAACTGAACAAGTGGCGTTCGCATTAGAGCTAAAACTTTTTACCCGAAAACCAGCGACGCTAAGGCAATTCACCGTGTATTCGGATAAATAGATAGAAGCATTGTTGCTATTTTCTACGATTGCATCTGACCTGCTTCACGGATGAGGAGTTGAAGATAGGATAAATAAAGTCCGATATTCTTGATTTAACTGAAACCATCAGCAGTAATGGAAGAAGTTCGTATCCTTCCCACTCTCAAATTCAACTCTTTGTCTTTCCGCCCCTTCGCTTCATGATCGGACGAATAGCGCCGCACGCATCGCATTTCAGCACTAAAACACGGTCCTGCTTCTCGAAGTGCGTATCCGGTTTCTTACATTCCCAGCAGATTACATATTCATCCATATATCTCTGAATTTGATGCTCGACCGCGTCCCGCGAGAATCTGCCCTGGTAAATCACTCTATCTCCTACTATCTTGCCTGCGGTACCCAACTCGTTCAGCAAAAATCTCATTACATGCACCCTTTCGCGGTTCATGTAGTCGCATATAACGTCAAAATTGTCAAATATCGTGGTCTTTCCCTCTATAAACACTTTCAGTGCGGGTATAACGAACCGTGAGTCACTGGTCTTTGTACTCGGCATTTGTTTCAAAGCTCTATCCAAAAGGTTAACGTATTCTTCCATCTTAACTTTCCCTCCTCAGAAGTTTAAGTAAGTAAGTAAATTATGTCTTGCGCCTCTATGAGAACGCCGAGGAAGGGATTTGAACCCTTGTGTCCCGCGAGGGACACCGGCTCTCAAGGCCGGCGCTTTAGTCCGCTTAGCTACCTCGGCCGCTGGCACTTTTTCACTTTACTTTAAGGCTTTCTCTCCTTCCAGTTGTACCCTCTCATCTTACTCGATCTTCCAAACCCACATGCCACACAATACTTTGCATGTATGCTGTAAGCGACCTTGCCACATCGTCTGCACGTCATGTGCGACTTCTTTTGCCTTTTACCCTGTGAAGCTGTTCCTTTTACCATGTCCCCTTTTCTCCTGCCTCCTTGACTTTGCTCTTACTTGCATCTTCACCTTTTTCTGGCTCTCTCTGCACGGTTGGCGAGATATACACCACGTTGTCACCCCGCATCAGAATTTCTCCAGTAAAGTTCTTCACGGCTGCATCGTTGCTCAACTCCTCTGCATCGCTTAACACTAAGTTCATGTGCAGGTCATATCCTTCCAATGTGCCTCTAAATTCTCTGCCCCCTCGGATTCTCACGATAACCGGGGATTTGAGCGATTTGTTTAATTCGTCCAACGGCTTAGGCTTACTTACCATGTTCATCACACTCTCTTTATTCTTTACTTTTTACCGGGCTACTTGCTACCTGTATCTTTAATAGAATAATAATAACATAGCATATATCTTTATTTCCCTTCCGATCTTATTTATTTTAAAAGTATCTTTCGAGGAAGAACAGAACAAATGGCTAAGTCATTTTATAGATATATTGGAGAGGCATGGAAGAGGCCGAAGGCATCATACGTAAGAGAGTTCAGGCAGTTAAGATTAGAGGAATGGAGAAAAGAACCAGCGGTTATAAGGTTAGAAAGACCCACGAGATTGGATAGGGCCCGCTCTTTAGGATACAAAGCGAAACACGGCATCATCGTAGTGCGAGCAAAGGTAAGAAGAGGGGGGCGGAGGAAATCAAGACCAAAGCACGGAAGAAAATCAAAAGGTATGGCTGTGCATAAAATAACGCCTGGAAAGAGCTTGCAGCGAATCGCTGAGGAGCGAACGGCGAGAAAATATCCAAACATGGAGGTTCTTAATTCTTACTGGGTGGCAGAAGATGGGAAGAGGAAATGGTATGAAATAATCCTCGTTGAGCCTGCCAATCCAGAGATAAAATCAGATAAGACTTTGAATTGGATTTGCGGCCCTTCGCATAAACGGAGGGTTTTTAGAGGGAAGACCTCAGCAGGTCAAAAGGGAAAAGGTCTGAGGCGTTGAAGAAGCTGGGCGTAGTAGACTTGCCACTTCACGGTGGAAAAGCACCGTATTGGCTGCTGAAGAGAATGAAAAGCTTAGCTCATGCTATCTTCGAGGTGATAATAGACGAACATGGCGTTAATGGTGCGATAGAGAAATTGGCCGACCCACTTTGGTTTCAATCGCTATCCTGTGCATTGGCTTATGACTGGCATAGTAGCGGAACCACAACAGTAGTGTGTGGCGTGTTGAAATCGGTTATAGATCCCGAAGAATTTGGTTTCGGAATCGCCGGTGGGAAAGGTAAAGCATCGAGAAATACGTTATCGGATATAGATGCACTCGGTGAGAAGTTGAAGCTCAGCGATGATAAGCTGTCTGAGCTGAAATACGCAAGTAGAATATCTGCGAAGGTGGATAACGCCTGCGTACAGGATGGCTATCAGCTCTATCATCATTCGATGTTCATCTCAGAGAAAGGCGAATGGGCGGTGATCCAGCAGGGAATGAACCCTCTCTACCGGTATGCACGGCGATATCACTGGCTCTCATCATCGGTGAAGCGGTATGATGAAGAGCCGCATCGGGGAATTGTTGGTCGCCAATGCGATACTGTGCTGGATCTAACGGCAAAAGAGAGCAGGGGATGCCGGGGGACGTCTGTTGACCTTGCACGAACCAATCCAGGAGAATTGGAACGGGTTTACAAAGAGCTGAGAGGCCGCCGCAATAAATGGATAAGAAGCGATCAAAGGACACTTGCTGAGTTCGATTTAATCCCCGCAGTTGAGCACGAAGGCAGAATCACTGAGTTAAAAAGCGGAGATTTAAGATACCGATTGCCGAGAAGAGTGAACTGGGATGCGCTTCACGAGGCTTATGATAAGCAGCCGGAGAATTATGAGCAGTTTCTATGCATAAGGGGGGTGGGACCAGCAACCGTGCGTGCTTTAGCGCTTATATCTGACTTGATATACGGCGAGCCGCCGAGTTGGAGGGACCCGGTTAAGTACTCGTTCGCATTTGGCGGAAAAGACGGCGTGCCATATCCCGTGGATAAGCGCACCATGGATGAAACTACTGAACTCTTGCGCAACGCGATGAAGGAAGCGAAATCGCTGAGTTACTGATTTATCGAAAGAACTGCCTTTTATAGCCACTAAAATTCTCATGGCGATTCGATAAATGGAATAACGAAATGGCGATCATCAAAGCTATAAATAATAAATAATCAAAAGATCAAGAAGTGACCTATGGAACCGATAGAATTTTCACACGCATCGGAGAGTCAGATTACGAGAGCGATAGTGGATGAATTTGCTAAAGAATTTGAGAACTACGTGGAGTCCGACGTAATTATCGTAGGCGGCGGACCAGCAGGATTAATGGCGGGTAAGGAATTGGCATCCAGCGGTGTAAAAGTATTACTCATCGAAAGGAACAATTACTTAGGCGGTGGGTTCTGGCTTGGTGGGTTCTTGATGAACAAGCTCACGGTGCGGGCACCGGCAGAGCGCATTTTCGATGAGCTTGATGTCCCTTATAAGGAGTACAGTGAAGGAGTATACGTTTCTGATGGGCCGCACGCATGCTCGAAATTAATTGCGGCGGCATGCGACGCAGGTGCGAAAATATTAAATATGGTAGCGCTGGATGACGTGGTTCTGCATAACGAGAGAGTGAGAGGAGTAGTAATAAATTGGACCCCTGTTTCTGCACTTCCACGTGAAATAGCAGCTATTGATCCTGTTTCTTTGGAATCCAAGCTCGTGATAGATGCTACGGGGCACGATGCCTCAGTCGTAAAGAAGCTTGAGGAACGAGGGTTGATTAAGGTCAAAGGCCAGGGCGCAATGTGGGTTGAACGGTCTGAGGA
>JAENXH010000048.1 GCA_016649585.1 Methanosarcinales archaeon | reverse complement strand
TATTTTCGATTCCGTCTCATCGAAGAGAATTTGCGCTACCTCATCTGATAAATTCTCCAACTGGCTATCCGGTATATTTCATATAGTCGGTATTTCATATTACTTTCTGAAATCTAAAATCTGTGTAATCTTGTGGTTATACAATACTTTGCGGCTTCACTTAAACCCCCTCCACCATCTCCCTGAACGCTTCCTCATCTATTACTTTCACACCCAGCTTCTCCGCCTTCTCTAACTTAGACCCTGGGTCTTCTCCTGCCACCACGTAGTCCGTTTTCTTAGACACGCTCGATGCCACGTTCCCGCCTAACCGCTCTACTATACTCTTCGCTTCCTCTCTCGGCATGGAGATCCGTCCGGTGAAAATAAACGTCTTCCCTTCCAGTATTCTTTCCTCTTCCACAGCACCTTCAACTTCTTTCTTTTCATACCGCACACCTGCTCGTTCCAGCTTCTCCAACAACTCCTGTGTCTCTTCCTGCCTGAAGAACAGGAGAATGCTTTTCGCTACCTCCGGTCCGATCTCAGGTATGCGTATCAAATCCTCATGACGTGCAGCCCGTAAAGCGTCCATATCATTGAACTTATCAGCAAGCAGCGATGCCGTATGCTCGCCCACGTGCCGTATCCCCAGCGCGTGGAGCAGTCGCGCGAATGTGGTGTGCTTGCTCTTTTCGAGTGCAGTCAGTATATTCTGTGCTGATTTGTCACCCATCCGTTCCAACCTCATGAGGTCACTGTTCGTTAAGAAGAACAGATCCGCGGCATCTGAAACCATTTTTCGATCTACCAACTGCTCTATTACTTTCTCGCCCAGTCCTTCTACGTTCAGTGCTCGAAGCGACGCAAAATGCTTTATCCGTTCCTTTAATTGCGCACTGCATGAAACCCCGATACATCGCACAATCGGACCCACTTTGAGCACGTCCGCGCCACAGACCGGGCATCTATCAGGCATCCAGAACTCTTTCTCCACACCCGTCCTCCTCGACTTTATCACACTCACAACCTCCGGGATAACGTCTCCTGCTCTTTCCACCACTACGGTATCGCCAATTCGCACGTCCTTCCTCCGCAACTCATCTTCGTTATGCAAGGTCGCCCGGCTTACCGTCACACCCGCTATCTGCACCGGCTCCAATACCGCAACCGGCGTGAGTGCTCCTGTTCGCCCCACCTGCACTCGTATGCCGTTCACTCGCGTAAATTCCTCCCGCGCCGGGAATTTGTATGCAAGCGCCCATCTAGGACTCCGTGAAATCACTCCTAGCCTCTCCTGTTGCGCTATGCTATTTACCTTCACCACTATTCCATCAATCTCATAATCCAGATCGTCCCGTTCCTCCTTCATCTCGTCATGGTATCGAATCACATCCCGGATATTCTTAAACCGCCTTATCAAAGGGCTCACTCTGAAGCCTATCCGTCGCAGATACTCCAATACTTCCCACTGTGCTGAAAACTCCTCCCCGTCAACTCTGCCAACGCCATACGCGAAAAAATCAGGAGGACGAGAAGCGGTAACTCTCGGGTCAAGTTGTCTTACAGAACCCGCAGCCGCATTCCTCGGATTTGCAAACATCTTCTCTCCCTTCTTCCCTAACTCCGCATTCAGCGCTTTGAATTTGCTCACCGGTATGAAGACTTCCCCTCGCACTTCCAACAAGGGCAAGCCGTCATCAGAATCGGAATCAGAACCAGAGAAAATGCGCAGTGGGATCGTCTTTATCGTCCTCAGATTCTGTGTTATATTCTCTCCCGTCTTTCCATCTCCTCGTGTACTTCCAACGGTGAAAATGCCCATTCTCATATCTGAGTTCCATCGCCAATCCATCTATCTTCGGCTCCACCACGTACTCTATCTCCTCGTTTCCAAGCATCCTTCGCACTCGTTCATCGAAGTCCCGCACCTCATCCTCGGTGGTAACGCTATTCAAGCTCAGCATCGGTATACTGTGCTCGTACGTACCAAATTCCTCCAACGGCTTCACTCCAATCCTTTGTGTTGGCGAATCAGGCGTTACCAGCTCCAGATGCTTACGCTCAAGCCCCTCTAATTCCTGAAATAGCCTGTCGTATTCGGCATCTGAAATCTCAGGCTCATCCAATACGTAATACCGGTAATTGTGGTGGTGAATCTTCTTCCTCAAATCATCTAAACGATTCTTTACTGCTTCTTCTCCCCACCCACTACTCATATTTATATATTGTGCAGTGAATAATAATACAAAGAGGTAATTATCAACATGGCGGAGGAAAAGGAAAAAGAGGAGACGTTAATACCCGGCACTGAGTACTTAGCGAGTGGTGTTCATATAGGAACGCAGCAGAAAACCGGTGACATGAAGAAGTTTATCTATCAAGCAAGACCAGACGGCTTGTATCTGTTGGATATAAAGATGATGGATGAGCGACTGCGGATAGCAGCAAGGTTTTTAGCAAATTACGACCCTTCCTCTATCCTGGTTGTGACAGCAAGAGAATATGGATATCATCCTGTAAGCATGTTCGCTAAAGTTACAGGAGCTAAGGCAATAGTCGAGCGGTTTATACCTGGAACGTTAACGAATCCTGGAATTGCGTACTTCATAGAGCCTTCTATACTGGTTGTGACCGACCCAATGACCGATGAGCAGGCTTTGACTGAAGGTGTGAGCACAGGCATTCCCATCGTGGCACTATGTGACGCAAATAATTCCACCTCTAATATAGATCTCGTCATCCCTACGAATAACAAGGGTAGAAAAGCGCTTGCCACTGTTTACTGGCTGCTTGCACGCGAGATGTTAAGAGAACGGCATCGTAAGGAAGGTAACGAAGACGAATTTGTCTTCGAGTATACTGCAAATGATTTTGAAGCGGAAATATAAAATAATATAAAAATCAGAAGATGAGAAGAGCAGCAGTAGCTGGAGCCTTTTATGAAGGTGATAAGGACAGATTGGAAGAGCAGCTACGAGATTGCTTCTCAGGCATACCCAGAGAAGAGAACGAAAATATTATTGGCGCTGTTGTTCCTCATGCAGGATATCTATATTCGGGCAGCGTAGCGGCAAGTGTCTACGCTAAACTTCCCCCAGCGGATATCTTTGTCATTCTCGGCGTTAATCATCAGGGTATAGGGTCGCCCATTGCTGTTTCAAAGGACACGTGGGCAACACCTTTAGGAGATGTAGAAGCAGACGAAGCATTTGTGGATGCGTTACCAAAGCGGATTATTGACGTAGACGAAACTGCGCATAGATACGAGCATTCCATCGAAGTTCAACTCCCATTTCTTCAATTCCTCTTCGATAAAACGTTCCGCTTTGTTCCTATTGGTATTGGCTTACCCGATGAAGATACCGCGAGGGAGATAGGAGAAGACCTGGCTGACACGATTGCTAAAACAGATAAAAAAGTGGTTATGCTCGCATCTTCGGATTTCACGCATTATGAACCTGACAGAATAGCGAGGGAGAAAGACGAATACGTGATAGAAGCGATAAAAGGGCTGGACGTTGCGAAGTTCTACAAGCGGGTTTATGAACGAAACGTGACCGCATGCGGCGTTGATCCGATAGCCGCGATGATGCATGCAGCGAAAAAACTCGGTGCAAAAGAAGGAAAAGTGACAAAATACGCAACAAGCGGCGACATCATTGGCGATCGGTCCAGCGTTGTCGGATACGGCGGCATCATCGTCGTTTAATTTTTTAAACCTTTCCGGCTCGTTATGATGCATCATGCACAAAAAAATCTAAAGCACGCCTTGGTTCCGACCTGTAGAGTCTTTTTTGAAGAGTTTTTGAAAAGCGATTTTTTTGTACAAGAAAATGGGATGACTGTTCTCGTCACTCCTATGTGCGCACGGTGCGATAGACTCTTTGGCGTGGGAGAAGTAAAAGAAGTAGAGACAAGAGGTAACATAACCCGGATAAAACTAACCGACCTGACAGCCTCTCTTACTATCTATACAAACAAAACTATCCACGTGGAAGGTGTAAAGGCAAATACAGGCGAAAAAAAGACCTACCTCGCTTTCCTCTGCAACTTGCATTTGCGTGAGGGTGCAGGAAAAAGAAACATTCTACTGGCTGAAGAAGTTGAAACGGTAGAGGAACGTGTAAGAAACGGTTGGATACTAACTACCGCATGGCTGACAATGGAGAGGATAGAACTGCTCCGCTCAGCCATTTCTTCAAAGAATCAAGAACAAGAAAACGTTTTTTCGGATAATTTTAAGGAAGCGGTGGAGCATTATGCTCTTGACAATGATAAACTGGATGCCTTCGCGAGCACGGCGATAAACGCCGTAAAGAGCATGTGGAAAGATTATCACACAAAAACGAAGGAGACAATAGTAGAGCTAGTCAGGAAAGCGGAAAAGAGCGGTATAGGACGTGAGAAGTTAGTGCGAGCGTTGAAGACTAAAGGGCTAAAAGAGGAGTGGGTAGAGGAAGTAATTGACGAGCTTATTATGGAAGGGCAGTGCTATGAGACGGATAGTGGTGTTTTGAAGTCTTGACTTTTACGTGCTGAGCTGAAAAAGAGAAAGGAGAAGGGGGGAAAAAATTTGTTTGTTCACCTCCTTCTTCTCAGCACCATGTATGCTACAGCTAACAGTCCCGCGATTGCAAAGATTGCATCAAATCCCGGTTCTTCAGGTGTTGGCGTCGCAGTTGGTGTTGGCGTTGCCATAGGCGGTGGTACTGGTGTTATAACTGGTGTCGCTACTGGCGTTGCCGTCGGTGTTGGCGTTCCTGCGGGTTTACCCGGATAGTCGTTCGGGTCATTCGGATCGGTTCCCATAAGCCGTTCCACTATATCCAAGTAGCCATCACCGTCGGAGTCAAGTGGTGTTCCGCCACCGCCTCCACCTCCGCTTGGTGCTGACGTAGGTGTTGGCGTAGGTGTTGGCGCAGGTGTTGGCGTCGGTTCTTTTTCTTCCGGGGGCACCACTCCGAGAAGTGGGTCACCCACATAGAGCCTGACAGTAACCGTTTCATTATTCACATCGCGTGAGAATGAAGAATTCCCTGAGACTGTTGGAAGCGCAGTTACATCATCCACCTCTGGTAAAAAACCAAATCCCGCTTTGAATACTTTGCAGGTTTCTACATCCATATCACCAACTTTTGTGGTAATATCAACGTACGCATCGTCAGTTCCATTCTCCGGCGTAATATCGGTAACGTTGACGTTAAGCACGATGGCATGACTGATATCGGTATCGTTATACTCATCGGGTAGAAATGCTAATAAATTGGACGGGCTGTCAACGGTAATGGTAGAAGTAACGCCGACCTCGTTTGTGTATAAGTAATCGCGATAGACGCTTACTGTTTTTGTCGTTGTATTGGTCAGCCCATAGTAGTCCGTTACATTTAAGGTCACGTTGTAGTTACCTGTTTCATGGTATGAGTGCGTTACTACCTCTCCGGTTGCGGTTGTCCCATCTCCAAAGTCCCATTTGTATATTTTGATAAATTGGTCTATTCCATCTAATCCCCCTGAGTCATACGAAGAAGAGGCATTAAATGTAATCTCTTCATCAACAATTGGGTTCTCTGGCGAGGATGTGAAAAGCCCAACCGGCGGGCTGTTCGGTGCCTTTACTGTTACGTATCCTACGTCCTGAGTTGACCATAACCCGTCATCATCTTTCACCTTGAAGAAGATTGAATGAGTCCCTGTTGAAAGCTCTGATGCTGCTATACTGAAAGATTCAGAGGTATTAATCACCCCATCTATATTAGATTTCCACTGATATGCAACCACTGCACCAGTGTCAGTTCCTTTACCTTCGAACGTGATGATGTCCTCTTCCTGTACCGCTATATCCGGCGAGATTGATTCGATAGTTGCAGTGGGTTGTGATAAGCCCGGTGGGCCATAGCAATAGACTTTACCATCTTCACATCCAACAAAGACCTTGCCATCTGCTACTGCTGGTGAAGAATATGTAACATTGCTCCAACCTGTACTCCATAAACGGGTTCCACTATAATCCCTCACGCAAAAGAGACCATGTCCGGAAGTTATAAAGACCTTGCCATCTGCTACCGCCGGTGATGGGCTCATTAAACCTGCGGGTACATAATTCCATATTTCTTCTCCGGTATCTACGTCCAGACAATACAAAGTACCATAGCCTGTAAAAGATCCAACAAAGACTCTACCGTCTGCTACCGCCGGTGAAGATACCACCGGACCATTAGTTGTATAGTTCCATATCTCGTTTCCCGTATATTCATCCAGGCAATAGACTTTCTTATCATCATAAGATCCGACAAAGACCTTGCCATCCACCACAGCCGGTGAAGAAAGCACAGAACCCCCGGTTGGGTAACTCCATATCGTTTCTCCATTGGTTTCACGTAAGCAATATACTTTGTCATCACCAGATCCAACAAAGACCTTGCCATCCACCACAGCCGGTGAAGAAAACACCCCCGAACTAGCACTTGCAATTGTACTACTCCATATCTCGATTCCAGTATATTCATCCAGGCAATGGATTTTACCATCAAATGAACCGACAAAGACCCTGCCATCTGCTACCGCCGGTGAAGAGTCCACACCATATTTAGTTTTATAACTCCATAGCTTTTCTCCGGTATCTTCATCCAAACAATAAATATTACCATCATCTGAACCAACGAAGACCCTGCCATTTGCTACCGCCGGTGAAGATCTCACCCAATTTCCAGTTTTATAACGCCATTTATATCCCCCTGTATCTGCATCTAAGCAGTAAATATTACCATCATATGAACCAACAAAGACCTTGTCATTTACTACCGCCGGTGAAGAATACACCTGATCGCCAGTTGTATAACTCCAAAGCAGGTTGTCACCATCCGGTGTATTAGCTAAGGAACTACCGGTGTTACTTGTATCATGACGGAACATTGGCCACCAAAAGGGTATTACGCGTAGATCATTGAATATAGAGACAAACTTTCCATCACTTGCAGTCACGTAATCATCGTATTTATCGGTAATTTCCTCCGATAACGTCGCGGTAAATACCTGGTCACCATCTTCATCTTTCAGAATAATATCTTTATATTGGTATCCGACCCTTACATGGGCTTTTACATCCTTCACAAACAGATTATCTGACACGCTTGCTGCTATCGTCTTCCTATCTTCCGAGTAGCTTGCCCAGTGTATCACTGGCGGTTCGGTATCAGGAGCTGTCTTTATGATCAGCGTCCACCCCTGTGCAATCGTGATATTGAGCAGATCGAATATACTCGGATCAGGTAATCCTGATAAGGTGTTATTCACCGTTTCAAAAGCATCGGTATCAAAGGAGAAGGCCCATCCCTCCTCATACTTCTTACCGCCTATATAAAGACCATCCTCTCTGTCTTCCACGCCCACCGTCCGATCAATGGCATCCATTAACGTTATGTTATGAATGTAGGGGTGGGGTGCTGATCCTACTAGATGGATCCCTGACCACACATAATAGGTTCTTACATCTCCATCTCCGAAGTCATAGATAATAGTCGAAGAAACAGGCGCAATCTCTCCCTGATGATCGCTCCAGGTTATCCATCCATCTTCCCATGGGACTTCAGCATTTATTTCGGTAACTTTTATCGTGACTGGTATACCACATTCGATGGATTTCAATTCGTTCAGCGATATGATAATGTCATTGCCATCCTTATCTTTGCTGATCACCATCTCATCTGAAACCTCTCCCGGTTCTATCCTCCATTCAATGACATCATCGGTCCAGATGGTATCCGCGATATTTTCTTCGCCTATCATGATATTAAATCTCAATTTCACGTTTTTTGCTGCATCTGTCCCCTTGTTTCTCACCCTCATGCGAAACTTCAGTTTTGCCGCTTCACTGGGATCAACAGCAGTTGCCTTGCCCCATTCCTGACTGCTCGAGGTTGAAGTACTCCAGCTTTGAGTAAAGTCCCAACCATACGAATAAGTAACTTCAGCTGAAATGCCTATATCAGCTCCCAATGACGCCCCCACTGTTTCTTCAATTGAAATGCTACAGGTAGTTTCTCCCCCCACGGTGGATTCAGTTCCTTTTGCTATTGTTTTCTCGGTACTTATCTCGCATATTGTTTCATAA
>JAENXH010000047.1 GCA_016649585.1 Methanosarcinales archaeon | reverse complement strand
TATAATACACATGATAAAGCTCTCCCTTCTTCCAAAGTGTTCTTGCTTCTTTCTCAATTATATTCAACCTTGAAGTAAAATCCTCGCCAAGTTGTTCTTTCAACTCCATTACGTTTAAAGAATAAGTGTTGGGCTTATAAAGCTTATCTTCACAGACAAATAAATCACCCCATCAATATAGCTTTATAAAATCTCTACCAGATTTCTTATTGTTACAGCATCTGATTCTATTTTGTCAAGAACAAGAAATAGAGCATTATATGAAGGTTGCAGCGGCTATAAGGAGGACGATTGAGGTTCAGAGGAAAGTGGATGAAGTGTTAGGGGGATATAATCGTCTGAAAAAAAGACAACGCGGAATACCGCAGCGAATGCAAACTAAAAAAAACCATGCCAATATTTACGAAGCCTGCCTGTTGGGAGGATAAAAAAGTCATCTCTGATCTGGATAAGGATGGAAAAGAGGTCTTCATGATGTATAAGCAGCGCGGTGGTGTGGAGAATCCGTTTGATACCTATAAAAATGTGCTGAATTAGAAAATAGCGCTGACCTTCAAGACAAATTTATCAGAGCGTGGTCGTCAATTGAAGAGAACTCTCTACGATATATTAAAGAAAATAGTCCGTATGCGCTTGATACTATAGCTTTACACAGCTATTTACGGTCAAAATCTTCTGCGCTACTTTTAAAAGATTTAAACGATAAGCTAAGTGCAGATATATTGAAAATCTACTCTTTGAATTCTTTAAAGAATTCATTTCAACCATCTCTGATATACCTTTTTGCCTTTTCCCTTTTTGTGATTGAGAAATTGATATTTCCATCCTAAAAACGATTTCCAAATGTTTTTATACATCCAAGCTCATTCTAACTCACGCTAAGAACCCAAAAATGAACCCGTATTACCTGACGTTGATGCTGTATCTATTCCTGATTTACTGGCTTATCGTCTTAGTGCTCGATAGAAAGGGCATTTTGGAGCGGTATAATATCTCCGCGGTTGGCCCCATCTTGATGATAAAGACAAAGCGAGGTGGGAGATTGCTGGAGCGCTTGGCAAACGGTGCGAGAAGAGAACGGTTCTGGCGGGTTTATGCCAACATCGGTACGATTTTAGTGCTTGTAGCCATGGTATTTATGTTCATTCTTGTAATATATGGCACGTATGCAACGTTTATGATGACGCCAGAGCCATCGAAGGTGCACGAACCGCGGAATTGGCTGCTCATACCGGGATTGAATGAGTTTATACCGATGTGCGCGTGGGTTGGCTTTGTGATTGCGTTAGTGGTGCACGAGTTCTCGCACGCAGTATTGAGCATCGTAGAGAGGATAAAAGTGAAGTCAATGGGGCTTCTGGTTGCGTTAGTACCAATAGGAGCATTTGCTGAGTTAGACAGTGAGCAACTCTTTGGTGAAAAAGAAAAGAAAAGCGGTGAAAATGGGATAGAAGCGACTGAAGCGGGAGAACCGGAAAAGATTAAGAAGAAAGTAGCAACGTCACGTGAACGAACGCGCATACTCTCCGCGGGTGTGACCAGCAACTTCTGCGTGGCGTTCATTGCGTTTCTCTTCTTCTTCGCTATTCTCTTCTCCGTACAGCCGGTTAGCGATAACGTACTGTATGTTTATGACGTTGCCGGAGGGAGTCCAGCGGAGAGCTTAGGAATAGAATCAGGAATGTTTATCACCGCGGTTGACGGTTTACCGGTTCTGCGTGTAGAAGAACTGAATACCGCGTTGGGAGAAAAAGATGAGACTGTGATCAGTGTACTGGATAAAAGCGGAACAGAAAGTGCATTCGTAGTGCATAGCAGTTCTGAAAGCACGGGCGTGACAATAGTGGGGGTTGAAGGCGGCTTGCCCGCAGATAAAGCAGGTTTAACAGAAGGCATGCGCATAACGAGGATGGATACTATGAGCATAACAAGCTACGAGGATTTTCGCGCGTTCTTGGCTAATACTACGCCTATGCAGGTAATAGAAGTGCAAACGAATGAGAAGACCGTTAGTATAGAGTTGGCGGACTCGCCTTTCGATGAGAAGATAGGGTTCTTAGGCGTTCTCGTTGCAAATAACCCTTTAGGAATAGTAGTGGTGGATTTCTCCACACAGGGATACCTCGAGGGGTTGAGCAGTATACCTTATTCTTTTATGTCCTTCTCACCACGTCAGTGGTTAAATAGCTGGTTGTGGTTGACCATCATGCCAATTGCTCCTCTTCCTACGGGGTTCGGTGGTTTCAATCCGCTGCTCTCGCATTTATACGAGCCGGTGGGTCTTGCATCATTATTCGGTGGCGGTATTTTTTGGACTGCGGACGTGTTGTTCTGGATAGGGTGGATTAATTTCTACGTCGGGCTGTTCAACTGCCTGCCTGCTATTCCGCTTGATGGCGGCTATGTATTCCGCGAGATGCTGAATCCCGTACTGAGGATAGGGATAAAGGATGAGGGTAAAAAAGAAAAAATTTCAAAGGCAATTACCGCCACTATCGCAATTTTTATCGCCGCTTCCATCGTCTTCATGTTGGCAGGGCCTTATGTGCTGTAAGGGGTTATTTTGCAAAAACGCCAATAATATCGTCTCTTGCTATCAACCCTACCAATTTCCCTTCGGCATCTACCACTGGAATCCTGTTAAAATCGTTCTTATGCATTATCCGAGCAGCATCAGAGATAGAGCCTTCGGGTGAAATAGTCACCGGTTTTTTTGACATCACGTCCTGTACATCTCCTTCGAACAGTGTGTCAATTTCTTCTGGAATTTTCTTTACCCGCTTCATATAAGCGGATAGAGAGAAGACGGGAAAAGGATTAAGTGGGTCTATATCCGGAAAGGGAACCGTTGCCGTCAATTTCATGATGTCCGCTTCGCTGATAACGCCAATAACCCTTCTTTGGGCATCAATCACCGGTGCACCGCTAATTCTATTCGCTCTCAACGTCTCCGCTACGTGACGAAGCTTATCGCTGGGCTTGAACGTTATAACGTTAGTTGTCATCAGTTCTTTAACTTTAACCTTTGTCTTTGTTTGCATTGATCTTTCCCGCCTCTACAGTTCATAAAGTGATGCGATTATGTCCGCTCTGGCAACTATTCCAACTAAGTTACCGGTTTCATCCACAACAGGCAATCTATTAAATCCCGTTGAGTGCATAATCTGCGCGACATCATCAATTGACGCATCCGGCGGTATTGTTTTAGGATTCTTTGACATTGCATCCTTCACTATCATCTCGCTCACTCTTTCAATATCCTGCTTTATATCCTGTAACTCCTCGCTATGTAAATGTAAAATGTCCATAGCAGTAAAGAATGGCGTGTACCAATGGCAATCGTCTAATAGCTTTAAAATATCAGATACACTAACCACACCTACTACCGCTCCGTGGTCATTGACAACCGGCGCACCTGCTATTCTATTCTCTTTTAATACATTCGCAACATTTAGCACTGTGTTATTCTCCTTCACCGTAATGACCTTTCTTGTCATAATTTCTTCAACTTTCTCTTTCATTTATTGCAACTCACCTTTCCACTTTATATGTTAGTTTTAATCAGTATTAGACATAGATAACGCTACATCGCACTCCTTATACCAATCAGTTTCCGTATCATCTGCGCTATTGGTATCGAGCAGACCATATACCAGAGCACCCAGTATGGAAGACCTAATATAAAAGTGGCTGTAATCGCCTTTTCACCAATTAACGGAAAAATCACCGGTCCAACAGAGGCTATTTCTACATATTCCCAGATCCACATGAATATTGGTATCGTAATAATACCGATGTAAGCCATGGGCTTCATCTGCTGCCTCATCATCTCTCCGGAGAATTGCGTTTGCTTCCTCATTATCTCTGCTTTCCTCTTCTCCAGCTTCTTCATTTGATGCTTGTTGTCCTCACGCTTCGCCTCCATCAACTCTTTCTGCAGCTCCCGTATCTGCTTTTGGTACTGCTTCGACTGCTCCATCAGCTCCCAATTCGTCGTGTATTTCTGTACCACCGAAGTGTAGATGCCGGTAATCACCGATAAGATGAGGATGGTGATTAAGAAATTACCAACAAAAGCTGCGAGAGGACCAAGAACGACATTCAAAGTAGTGCCCATCCCTTCTCGTAGCCCCGGGATTATAAGAATACCAAACAGGATGAAAAAACCTAACCCCATAGCCGCACCTTCTAACAGCTTTTTCATCTTCTCTTTTTGTTGCTGCACAACTCTCTCTTTCTTCACCATTTTCCGCGTACCTTTAGAAACTACATGTGGAGGGTAATATTTAAAGTTTTACTGCAATTCAAGATAGAGGCGGTTTCTCATTTTATTGCGCATATTCGCTTACCATATCCTCCAGCACTTCTGCCATCGTGGCGTGATAAGTCAAATCTTCTTTTATTCGTGCTGCTATTCGCCTCTTTGCATACTCATCCTCTACAAATGTGATTTCACGATAAGCGACATTTTTGAGAATGAGCCCGAAAGCAGGTGCAGGTTCAATCTGCTCCGTTACCCGTAGTTCCACGAGATCTTCTATCCATCTTTTATCTTTCGCGCCGCTACCAACCAGTTTCAGCGCGGAGACTATCTTCCGTACCATTTTACGAAGAAATCCGTCTGCCTCTATATCAATAACGATGAACGAATTACTTCTTTCTGCCGCTATATCTATCCGTTTTATCTCTCGTATCGGCGAGTAATACTCGGCTTCATGCTCCTTATGACCCGGCGGCTGAGCGAAGTTAGAGAAATCATGAGTGCCGATAAACAGTTCCGATGCTTCTCGCATGTGCGTCATATTCATATTCTCTTCTGGTTGCAACGGTAAGAAATAGCGGTATTCACGACTGGTAGCATCCCTGCGGGCGTTAAAATCGGAAGGTGGTTTTGCGAGCGCGAATGTCCATATATCGTCTGGAAGCATACTGTTTATCATCCGGGGTGTCACGCGGGAATTTGCGGTGTCAAAAGAAACCACCTGAGAGAGCGCATGCGCGCCTTTATCAGTCCTACCTGCGGAGAAATAATTCGATGCTGCTCGGTCTTCAATGATATTGAGTCTCGTTAATGCCTTGAAGAGTTCACCTTCTATCGTTGGACCTGCAGACTGAGGCTGAATTTGAAACCCATGATAATACGTACCGAGGTACCCAAGTTTGAGTGCTATCCGCTCCATCTATGCCTTTATGCTTAATTCTACAAAAGGTTAGTACCTGTATGTATGTAAGTAATGAGTTTATTATTTTATAGATAGAGATAAAAAGAGAAATTAGTCGAGGACGGTGCGCTTTACGGTTTAAGATAAATACGAAAGACGACATGGAAGTCAGGGTAATTCTTGTGGAACCGAAGAACGAAGAGAATATAGGCGCGGTAGCGCGTGTGACAAAAAACTTCGGCTTCTCAGACCTTTATCTCGTTAATCCACCGAATATCGGGAAGAAGGCGTTCTCGGTCGCTTCTCACGCCTCTGATGTGCTTAGCGCATGCAAAATAGTGAACTCAATGGAAGAAGCGATTGCGGACTCTGCTATTGTCGCAGGTACCACTTCTAAGCCGGGGATTTCAGTTAATAAACATCTTAGAATGCCTTTCTTCTCACCGCAAGAGCTGAAAAAGAAGGTAGAAGATAAACGAGGAATCGTCTCTCTTTTATTTGGTCGTGAAGATGTTGGGCTCTTGAATGAGGAGCTTATGCTGTGTGAGATCGTTGTCTGCATTCCTACGAGTCCCGGTTATCCCGTGATGAACCTCTCGCATGCCGTTGCGGTAGTTCTTTATGAATTACGTGATGTGGGCGCGGTTTCTGGAGCGGTTTCTGGAGCGGTTTCTGGAGTGCTACCATTAGCATGTTTAGAGGATAAAGAACGTTTGTTTGCGCATATAAGAACGTTTATGGACGAGATTGAGTATAGGGATTATAAAAAGGAGAAGACCGCGCTCATGCTCAGAAGAATACTTGGCAGAGCTGAACTCACAGCGAGAGAGGTGCGAACGCTGCGAGGAATCTTAAGAAAAGCAGAACGGAAAATGGGCGAGGATGAACCTTAGAGGAGATGAAAGGATCGCTTTTATCCTCAGTTTCTATCTATCTCTCTCTTCGCTTCCGCGCCCGACATTGATAGATAAGAACAAAGGTAAATGCAGCGATTGCAGTAACGGCAGTGAAACCCGGCACTTTATTCTCATCTCCAGTTGCTACTCCTGTGGTGCCAGCACCAGGTATTGGTGTTGCAGCGGGCGCTTTTTCCTGTAACATCAATGTCTCGTTCAAGCCGCCGATAGAGATATTAAAGGTAGCAGGCACTTCACCGAGTTCCTTCTTCGTCAGGCGGAACGTAACGGTAGTATTCTCGTTATTTTCAAGTTTAAGCGTTTTTGTCGCCTTCACCTCCATACCATTGACGTCGAGATAAACGGTCTCGCCTTTCCAGTTCCCTTTTCCACCTGAGTTCGTTACGTTCACGGTTACCGTAACCGTGGTTCTAACCACAGCGGGATTCGGCTTGATTGTGAGGTCGCTATACGCATAGTTAATGGGCGGATACAGCGTTGCATCTTCATACACATAGAAGTGCATGTACGGTGTCCTCCCGATGAGTTCACCCCCTTTATTACTGTCTGTTGCTTCTACCCGGAACCGGTAGTCGCCTATTTTGTCGTTCTTACCTATGGAGAATGATATGATTCCGTAGGTCTCTTTGTATTGCGTTGAATCCTGGTTAATTGGTTTACTTGGGCTGCTTGCACTGGCAGTGAATGGTTCACCTGTGGGTCTCGTCCCTGTCATTTTGAATTTAACCTTGGGTATATATTCACCGGTCTTCGGGTTTATGTCTTCTGGTCCAATATACCCCTCCGCCTCCACGTAGATCTTCACGGTAGATCCCTGCGGGAAATGGTCATTGTAATGTGGCACATAAGGCACATAAGGATTATATCCCTTCGCCTCGACGCAGATGACCGCCTTAATAGATTTACCCGGTCCGTAAACGGGATCGGATGCGAGTGCGGGCATCATAGATGCCGATAGCAGTGCTATACCTACAATTACCGCGGCCAATAACTGCACTTTCTTCCGCATCACTTTTTTATGCATGATAGAAGTTATTATATTATATGAGCGTGTATTTAAAAGCTTCGGGGTCATTAATTGTTCTATTCAGTACCCGAACGAAAGAATAGCATCCAAAAGCCCTTCCATCTTCTTGCTCTTTTCAACTATAAACGCTGACTTCAGCAGGTACCCTGTGCCCTCCACATTATACACGCTCCTTATGTCTTCGGTCTCATCCGACACGGTGAGAACTACAACCGGTATGTCTTTCAAACTTTCTTTGCTCTTCATTCGCTTCAGCACCTCCAATCCATCAAGCTTTGGCAGACGGAGGTCGAGCACAATTATGTCTGGCTTTGGATACTTCTCCTTCGATGCGTAATCACCCCGGTTGTAAAGATAATCCAGTGCCGCTTCTCCATCTCCGCATACCCAAATCCTCTTTTTCAACCCACTATGCTCTAAAGTATTCTTAATGAGGAGCACATGCTCCTCCAAATCTTCTACAAGTAATATTTTTATCCTCTTCTTCTCCTTATCCCAAACCATTTTTTATCACTCTTCAATGCGCTGCCTATGCGCTTTTCTATTTCCGCTTCCGATGTCGGCTTCTTCATATAGCCCTTTGCACCCACCTTTAACGCATCGGCAATCATCTCCGGGGTATCAAAATCTTCTTCGACGAGCATAATAACCACGGCAGAGGGATTCTCGGTTACTATCCAACGTGCTACTTCGATGCCATTTATCCCATCTCCATCTAACGCAATATCTATAAATGCAATCTCCGGCTTCTGTTCCATATACCGCTCTACCGCCTCTCTACCTCCTCGAGCAGCCCCCACAACGTCAAACCCGAGCTTTTCCAATGCCTTTACGATAATACTAATAGAGGGGGGACCACTTGCTATCAATACCTTCCCCCTTTTCATAGTTCTACTTCTTCTTTTAGCTTTATATATAACTTTATTTATTGTAACCCATATTCCGCACATGATGATATAGATTATTTCTAAATTTGGATTTGAGGGATACA
>JAENXH010000046.1 GCA_016649585.1 Methanosarcinales archaeon | reverse complement strand
ATGTAGCCAGATACATCCGTCATCCAGCGGTCGCAAACACACGATTGCACAGATACGACGGAAAAACGGTCACATTCTGGTACAAGGATCGTGAGGGTGAGCGGCATTTCGTGACGATGGAGGTGCAGGAGTTCATTAAAGCATTGATTCAGCACATTCCTGATCGAAATTTCAAAATGATACGCTATTACGGTGCTTACAGCCGTAGAACCAAAAGGAGATACGCGGGATATTTACAGAGAAGTATAAGGCAGGCGACATTCGTGGATTTTGTTACGAAAGTGAATAAATGGGCGCCAAAATGTCCCAATTGTGGAAGAAAAATGACATTCGTGTGCTATGAGAAGGGACCTCCGATAGAAAACGAAGTTTTTGGATGCAAATTATCTGATTGGAACCACCCATGGCTTAGCCATAGCTAACAATTGATTTGCACCCGAAGGGTGCTTTCTTGTGAGTTTATATAAAATATGCCAAGTTTATGCCAAGTTTATGCCAATTATCACAAGTGTTTGGATGTCTTGAAAACTGTGGGAGAACCGAATTAAAATTCCCATACGGGCAGCACACAAGGGAATAAAAGCGTTAATAGCAACACTTATATAAAACCCAATACCTGTTGTTATTGTATTGATATAATATGAACCTCGCCGATTTTGTCTTATCCGAATATGGAACTGCTTCAAGCATTCCCGCCCCGATAAATAGAATGATGGCTGCATTTGCAGCGGACTTCAGGCAGGATAAGGATATAAACGTAGGAGTGGGCTATGTAAACGAAAGGACGATCCCGCGCAATCTCATTTCAGAAGCTATGCAAGCGGTTATTGCACATCCTGAAAAATACAAAGTAGCACTAAATTACGGCGGTTCGCAAGGCTCTCCTAATTTGATTGACTCGATCAAGAAGTTCCACGTAGAAAATAGCATTGGCGGTCTTACACAAGAGATATTGGATCGTAACGAGATTATTATCGGACCGAACGGTGCGACGAGCCTGCTCGAAGGGATTGCTCACGTGTTACCGCCAGGGATAGTAATCACTTCTGACCCGATGTACTACATTTATTGCGATTTCCTCGAACGCCAGGGGTTTGAAGTAGTAACGGTACCCGAAGATGATAACGGGATAAGGACCGACGTATTACGCGAGAAACTTGGAGGTTCAGGCTTAGGCACCCGAAAAAATGACGTTCGATTCTTTTATATCGTGACTATCAACAATCCGACAGGTACTATACTCTCGAACGAACGAAGAGCGGAGTTGGTGCAGATTGCGACTGAATTGTCTATCAATGTTGGCAGAAAAATCCCGGTATTCTTTGATAAAGCCTACGAAAATTTGGTGCATGATCCGACAGTGCCACCGTTACAATCAGGATTGCTGCATGATGACTATGGCATTGTCTATGAGATAGGAACCCTATCGAAAATTCTCGCGCCTGCATTACGGATAGGCTACATGATTGGAAATGACTGCCCGTTCTTAAGAGCAATGATACAAAAGACGAGCGATGTCGGATTCAGTGCACCGTTAATTACACAGGAGATTGCCAGTTACCTCTTAGACCATCACGTTCAGAGGCAAATAGATACTGTTAACCAGGGCTACAGGCAAAAAGCACGAGCAGTGAAAGGGTTTATAGAGGCGCACTTGGGCGATGTTATATCCTCATGCAGTGGGGGCAAAGCGGGCTTCTATTTCTATTTGACTTTTGACGGAATTCAAACGACAGAAGATTCAGCTTTTTTCAAGTACTTGTCACGAACGACGGGCGATGTGGCTATTGACGGGCCCGATACTGATAAGAACCCGCGAGTGATTTATCTGCCCGGGGAATTTTGTGTGCATCCACACGGTGACCTCGTTGAGATCGGCAAACGGCAATTGCGATTATCCTACGGGTTTGAAGAAGTAGAAAGGATACGGGAAGCAATAGAGTTGATGAGTGAGGCAGTAGACTATGCTAAAAGGTAATATCGTAGTGGATGAATGAGATTAATCCGATAGTATTAGAGGAGTTTGATATTACGAAACGAAGATTAATCGGGAAGGCTACTTACTCCAAATCCCGCTTTATCTTATTCGCACAGAGATGAGCGATTCGTGTGGGTTCCGGCAGTTTATGCTTGTGTATGCACGTTTTAATCAGCTTCAGCGAGGTTTTTAGCGATATTTTATGTCCAGGCGCTACAATTATGGGTTTACAGCCCGTTTTACTCTTAATATGATAACCGACTTCCCTATCGTGATATGTTATTATACGCGATTCTCCTTCTTCAATTGGCAATTCGCCAGTGCCGCACAGGAGATTCTTCGTCACGCCTATGGTTGCAACGTCTAAGCTAACACCGACGTGCGTGGCTAATCCTGCAAACCTCGGATGGTTTATCCCCCCGCCATCAATTACTAAGAGGTCAGGCTTAGTTTTGAGCGCGTGAAAAGCGTTTATTATAGCTGGCGCTTCTCTAAACGAAAGGAGTCCGGGGATATACGAAAAATCCACGGGCAGCACGGAATAAGCATAATCAATAAACTTCATGGAAGGGTATTCGAGGAGTACAACAGCGGATATTATTCTCTCCTTTTTTATCTCGTTTGCATTTTCAGATTTTGATTCGTATAAAAAAGCCTGGTCCGCACCTGCGATCAAGTTTAGCTCTTCCGGATTCAGTTCATCTTCTATTACTGCTTTTGATGCGATTTCTTCCTGTATGCGATACAGTTCCTCGGTATTTTTCCTGACAGCCATAGCTAAGCTTATACTCCTGAAGGTTTTAATCCATTCAACTGCCTCAACTGCGCACGTATATTCCTCCAATGGCTACCTTCCCAATATATCCTGCCGCAACGCTCACAGACCCAGAAATCACACTTTCCTATCCTGCTCGTTGGCACGTAATTCTTCCCCTTTAGTACATTTTCTTTGCCTGCCTCTACTTTCCTTATCCGTGCATTACACTCGCTACACCTGACTGGAACAGGTTCGAGGTTTATGGCGAGGTTGTGATGAAATAACTCTCGCAACTGCTCCATCACCTCAGCGGTTCTTATTTGAAGACATTGCACCCCTTTCTTTCTCGCGGATGCTGCAAGATTTTTGTCTCGCGTGAGCAGTATTCGTGCTTCGCACGCTGCAAAAGCGGCAATAGCGTTATCCTCGTCTTCTTCTCCGTTTTTTATGGGGATGTCCGCAGCGTAAACGGTATCGTATCCAAGAATACGAAGCCAGGTGCTGAGCTTTCCTAACATTCTGTCAGTGACGAATCGGAGTGTTTTCCCTTTGAACCGAAAAAGAGTTTTCTCGAAATTTGCCACTTTTCCGCCTTTTATCTCTATCCCTTCCTCTCTCAAAAGTCTTATTTTCGTATCTACCCCCAGACTATACCCCCCAATGTCACCATCACTTTTAACGACACGATGACATGGAATGTGGGGCTCTGCCCCACGACCCCGCAAGCCCTGTAAGGGCTTAATTATAGGATATGGATTTTTCGCAACTGCCTGCCCTACTGCACGCGCGGCTCCAACTGAGCCAGTTAGTTCTCGTGCTATCTCGCCATACGTTGTTACTTTACCCTGTGGTATTTGCTTCACCAAGTTCAATACGTCCCCTTGGAAATTTTTGTTCATGTTAAGAAACTGTTTTTCTGAGGGCAGACACAGGGATAGACCCATCATGGAGCGCAGTAGCGACCAGTGCGCCTACCCCTATCTTCTCCATCTTCGCTATATCTTCGCGGGTCCTAACGCCACCACCGCAGAGAATATTATGTTCAGAGACTGCAACGGCACGAGCGAGGAAATCAAAGTCTATTCCACTTTTTGTTCCTACTCTATCCAGATCTAACACAATTACATCCTGTATTGGATATTCGTTCAACGCTTTTATTAACGATAAAGGGTCAATCCTCAGTCGCTTATCGCGTGTTAGCACTTCTTTGTTAAAGAGGTCCACACTTACACTTACACGTTTGTCGTTTAGCCTATCGCTTTTAGAGGCTTCTTCAATCAAATCCACAGATGTGGTTTCCGTTCCTAAAACGAAAGTATCCGATAATTCCGCGTCAACAGCCTCTTTCAGGTCTATCATTCCTTTAACACCATAATCCAGCATTATCCGCAAATCCTTATTTCGAGTTCTTAGTTCTTTCACTATTTCCCGATTATCGCCAGAGTTCATGAGGCGATTGAGGTCAGCGATATAAACTTCCGCAGGCTTTAGCTCTTCGATGATATGAACAGGGTCAGAAGAACTGACGATGGAACTGAAAAGGTCAATCGGCTTGTACTGGTCACGTTCACCTCGCTTCGCATGTACGACTACACCATCAAGCAAATCCATCACGAAAATCAGTCTGAAGTTCATTTTTCGTTCTCCCCCCAATTCTCTCTCAGCCAGTACATAAGAAGCCTGCCACTATTGATAGTTTAGCCTTCCTTAACTAAACGCTATTATTTTATTTGTGGCTTTTGCTTTTTATTCTTAAGTTTAAGTAAGCACAGTCAGTAACAGGAGACCAAGAGAATAATGCGTATAGAAAGAGCACGAGGCACAAGAGATTTCTTGCCTAAGGAGATGAGAAAGAGGAGGATAATGGAGGAGCGGATGCGTAGCGTTGCAGAGCGGTGGGGCTATGAAGAGATACGTACGCCAACGTTTGAGCGCTCTGAACTCTTCACACTGAAATCAGGCGAGGGAATCGAGATGTACGAATTCCGGGATAAAGGGGGAAGGCATTTAGCGTTAAGACCTGAGCTAACGGCTCCTGTGATACGAATGTATATCAATGAATTGAAGATGACACCGAAGCCAACAAAGTGGTATTATTTTGGTAATTGTTTCAGGTACGAAGAGCCGCAAAAGGCTCGTTATCGTGAGTTCTGGCAGTTTGGTACCGAGATAATCGGGTCTGACAGCCCGGAGGCGCAGGCAGAACTCATTGCGCTCGCTTTTAATATCCTGAAGTCGTTAGGCGTAAAGGCTGAGCTTCACGTTGGGCATGTGGGTCTGATACGGGAGCGATTACGAATTGCAAATGTGGATGGGGTGCAGATAAACACTGTGATGCGATTGATAGACAAGGGCGAACGACAAGCAGTAATCGAATTAATGGACGATATGGGAGTGAAAGGGGAACGGCTTGACGATTTGCTCTTTTTACTCGATTTAAAAGGGAAGGATGCTTTAAAAGAAGCACGCGACCGTAACATAATTGCTTCTGATAGCGATGCGTTAAAGGAACTGGAACTACTACTGGAACTTCTTGATTATTACGGCGTTGATTATACGTTAAACTTAGGAATAGCGCGGGGGTTGGATTATTACACGGGAATGGTATTTGAAATCTACGAAGCAGGTGGTATGCTGGGCGCACAGAATCAGATTTGCGGTGGTGGCTCTTATCGGCTGGCGGCCCTGTTTGGCGGTGATGATATTCCGTTAACCGGATTTGCATTTGGTTTTGACCGATTGGCAGAGATATTCAGCGTGGACGATAAGGACTTGGAGAGAAGAGGAGTGGTGGTAGTGCCGATACGAGAGAAAAACGCAGACCTGGATGTGCTGAAAGAGGCGATAGAAATAGCGTCCATGCTGAGGGAATTCGTCCCCACGCATATAGACCTGATGAACAGGAGTTTAAGCGCGCAGCTCAAGTATGCCAATGCCCGCCATGATTCGTTTGCCGTGCTCGTGGGCAAAAACGAGTTGGGAGAAGGAAAATTAACATTAAGAAATCTTGATACCGGGGAGCAAGAGAAAATTAGTGTTGAGGATTGTGTGGCAAGATTAAAGGCTTATTTCGATCTGAACTAAGATATTTAGATACTAATAAAATAAGAACTGCGTTTTAAAAATAGGAGAAGGAAAATGACAGACGAAGAAGACCCTTCGAAATTTGAGGTAATGATACGGGATTTAGAAAAAAGTATAAAAGAAGATGAGAAAGAGTTTTACGGCGAAAAAACGGTTGAAGAAGCTTATAATCCCAAAAATATTGGTATGTTGGAGAATCCCGATGGCGCTGCCAGAATTACTGATTCACACGGGAATACAATGCAGATCCACCTAAAAGTTGAAGGAGAGAGGATCAGTGATAGTAAATTCTTAGTAGATGGCGGGGGGCCTCTCGTTGCTTTTGGAAGCGTAATCACCGAACTGGTGAAAGGTAAGACAATTGAAGAAGCATTAAGGATAGGGGAAAAGGACATTGAGTCCGTTTTGGGTGGGTTACCCGAGGACGACGAACATACTCCTGAGCTTGCAGTGAATACGCTGAAAGCAGCTCTGGAGGATTACATAAAGAAGCATTAAAGAACTAGCGTGAACGCACGAGTATATGCATTCCCACGCCAGCCAGGTAATGGTAGTTGATGGTTTTATGACTGAGTGCCGGTTTGTCGCACAAGATTCCGACAACAGACTTATACCTTCACCCGCATCCAGTTTCCTTTGAGAAAAACTGCGTAGATTACGATCGTCCTCAAAAATACCTCTACAGTCATTCCCAGCCAAATTCCAAACAATCCCCAGCCCAACACGAATCCGAGGGTGTACGACAGTGACAACCGTATCACGATAAGGCACACGAAATTTATGAGCATCGGCACTTTGGTATAGCCCGCACCTCGCATTCCGCCGGTAAGGGTGAAGAATGCGCCTAATGCAGGCTCTGAAAATCCAATAATAAATAGATAGAGTGCTGCAAGGGTCACAACCCCTTCATCGCCAGTAAATACCATTGCGATATAATCGGGGACAAGTATGAATATTGCACCCACGACGGTCATAAAGATCAGACACAGGTATGTAGAAGCGAGCACCGCCTTCTTCGCCTGCTCTTCTTTCTTCGCACCTAAGTACTGGCCTGAGAGCGTGGTAGCGGCGATACCAAAGGCAAATGCCGGCATATACGCAATACTCTCAGCACGCAGCCCGATCTGAAAGGCGGAATATCCAACCGTCCCAAAGTGGAGTATCATTACGGTAAAAATGATGGACGAAAAGCTCCACATCGCCATGTCAATGCCCGCAGGAATGCCAATCTTAAGCATCTTCTTTACCGTATCCAGCCGGTATCTAACGTTCCTGCTGTAAACAGGGTGTGTTATCAGTTTGTTTCCCGCCTGGAGTAACATGTAGACCGCAAATGCGATGACGTAGGATGAACCTGTCGCTATACCTGCTCCGAGAACACCGAGTTCCGGAAAGCCGAATTTGCCGAATATAAGTACATAGTTCATCAGGACGTTGTAGACATTTGAGATGATATCCACGTACATGGGCGTTTTTGTATCGCCTGCCGCTCTTAAGATTCCGTGATAAACGATAACGAGCGCGGTAAAGGGATAAAAAGCGAAGATTGACCTTATGTATTTCGCACCTTCGGTTATCACCATGTCCCGTGCACCGAGATAGTAGGTCAGATGTGGTGCGATGAAAACGCCAAAAAGGGCTATGGGAATCGAGATCAGAACAAGGGTTATCACTGAATCGGTAGCCACCTTCCCTGCCTCATCATAATTCTTCTCTCCCCATCTCCGTGCTATTATTGCTATCGTGCCGGTAACCAGCCCCATGGTAAGGGGGAAGAACATGTGATACAAAACGAAGCCCAAGCCAACGGCACTCAAGCTTACATCCGCCGGCGGATACCGACCAAGCATGATGGTATCAGCAATAATCTGAAAGGTCATCAGTATATTTGAAACGAGGACAGGAAATGCAAGGCGCATCACCTGCCGATATACGGCTTTGTCCATATCTCTCCTATAAGTCCTCCGTGTTTATGTACGTTTTTTGAGTGGGGTGGGCATTGATAGGGCGGTTATGAAAAAATCGGCTTTGCATTTTTATTGGTGTTTGCACTTTTATTTCGAAAGTTGCACCTAAAACCGGTAGCTAACATTTCTTTAGGTATAACGGGGCCATCTTTCATAACCCATTTTTCCGACATATCAAGGCAATGTTCTAACTCCCAATACTGCCTTGAAGCGGAAATAGCAAATTTAGAGAGCTTCTTTTCCCTTCCAAAACAACCCTCCCATCTGGAGAAGCTAAAACAAGAGATATGCTACAAACGACTTCGCGCGGAGTCTCAGAATATTGAAGAGAACCGAAAATGATATTTATAATCCTTAACTTCGAACAGTTTTAGGGAACATATGCAATCCAAGTGTCTCATCTAAGTCCATCACCTTCTTTGGCACCTC
>JAENXH010000045.1 GCA_016649585.1 Methanosarcinales archaeon | reverse complement strand
TAAGGTAAAAAATGGGTCGAAATTACTCCATGCAAGGTCGAGATCTTCGGCAACAATAAATTCTTCTTCCATTTTTATACTTCCCAAACAATATTTAAGGTCCAATGTAATAAAAGCACTTCAAGATTCTGGGTATATTCAAACCTTTTTTCGAAGAGAGTTTGCTTGCTATAGGGATTGGTAAATATTTAAATGCGACGCTTGGTTTTTTGGTCCATTAAGTCAAAAAACATTCCTTGTGCTACGGAAAAAACGGATAAGGGGGATGACAGTTTTAAATAGGGGTAGGCTAAACCCCAGTTCTAAATCCGCATCCATATGCTCATCCTCAAATGAAGGTTCGATTTCGAGGTGCGTTTCCGGCAGGAAAGCTTTTGCTATGCCGCTGCCCGCATATAAAAAACCAACCAGCATGCCCGTTTGGGCTGGGTCGGATAGCCCTACCTTTACCCTGCCTCCTAATTTCTTTATTGATACGTTTTTGGTGAGTGCTCCCGCCAATTCCTTCCCCGCGGCATAGAGTTCATTTGCGTTCACTACGAGCTTCTTCCAATCTGTAGGTGGCTTCTCATCCTTCGGTTTCTTCTCCCTCGTCTCAAGCGGTCTCTTGAGAAGGGTGCCGCCTAAGACTTGTAATCGAAAATCCCTCTTCTCAGGGCTAAAGTCTATACGTCCTGAAGCAGTGCCCATTAATAACGCAAAGGAGATCCATCCTTGTGCCACGGGTCCTTCCTTAGAGAGCCTAAGCGAGATTACAACTGGTATGAGAAGCGTAGCAGCTATTAAGACTACTACAATCGCTAAAACGATCAATAGGGTCAGTATCACGCTCATGGTATTTGTACGTTTTTTTAAAGCGTTTAAAAATTAGGCAAATCTATGCTGTACTATGCTGTATTCTCGCACAAAAATAAATTAAGAGAGCTTCTCTAAAAGCTCTCCGTATAGACGTTCTACAAGTATCATGTTTTTTCTTCGGCTTTTTTGCCCTCTTTCATCTCCTGGACCATCTCCATCACCATTGGCAACGCTTCTCCGATGACTTTATCTAACGTGCCAGACGGCTTCAACGAGAGCACCTTCACACCCTCAGGTCCGGATACGTCCTTGAACACCGTCACGAGCGCTACTGGACATATTCCACCGCCACCCCCGGCGCCATACCCTTGTCCCTCCTTCTCTTTACCTTTGCCGCCACCTCCACCAGCGCCAAAACCAATCGCGAAGATGGGGATCAGGGTCTTATCCTCTATCTCTATGGGCTTGCCGATAGCAGTTTCGACCGAAATCGTCTTCCGAAACTCTTCCCAGAAGTCTTTTATAATTGCATTTAGTTCTTCACTCATTTTTTCTTACCACCTAATTAATCAAAATGCTTTCCATCAATTTAAATGTTTCGCAGGCGTGCCTTTCATCTTCTCTATTATCTCGCACGCCTTGCAAATGTTTGATGCCGATGCATCGCCACATCGCTCGCAGCGCAAAAGCTTTCTCTCCGGCTGCGCTCGTGGCAAAAATTCTGACAGCCGTTCGTAGCCACGCATCACCGAATATTTTGTGCCCGGATGTTTTCTCTCAAACTCATTCAGCATTTTCTTCACCGTGAAACGGAAAGAACGAGTAGCATACGGGCAATCGGCGGTGATTATCGGTATGTTCGCTATAAGCGCATACAGAGCAATTTCTTTCTCTGGAACTACTTGTAACGGCTTAATCCGAGGGACGAACTCTTCACGCCGTCCGTAAAGCCGTCCTAACCGCCCTATATCCCCCCGTATATAATTGATTAAAATCGTTTGCACCTCGTCGTCCAGATTGTGCGCAGTTGCTACTTTCGTAGCACCCAATTCCTTCGCTTTCCTCTCTATAACCTTCCTCCTCAGGACGCCGCAGAACGTGCACGGTGCTTGCTCGAATTTTTTTGCTACAATTTCATCGAGCATAAACCCAAACTCCTGTTCAAAAGAAAATTGATGAAGAACCATTCCCAACTCTTTTGCTACATTTTCCGCATTTCTGAGCGTTATAGAACGATAGCCCTTTATTCCTTCATCCACGGCAATCGCAAAGAATTCCAAATCGTTCCTGTTATGAAATATCTTTTTGAACATGTATAGAAGCGCAGAGCTGTCCTTTCCTCCGCTCAGCGCCACAGCAATCCTATCCCCTTTCTCCACCATCAACTGCTTCCTCATCTCTTTTTTCACCTTCCGCTCTACATCCTCAACGAAATGGGCTTCGCAGAAGTGCAGTCCTGAGTATCTCTGGTGGATTATTGCGGGATTATTGCAATTTTTTTTACTGCATCTCATTTTTGTATCAGGAATACTTATTAAGGTAGGGATATAAAGTAATAGAGTGATTTTAAAAGGATACGGGATAAGAAGTGACGAGGATAAAAGGGTTAAGTACAAAAGAGCGGAGATATACAGAGAAATGGATTAACTACTTGTATTCTTTGACTCCTGAAGCGGAAAGACACGGAACCGATGCAATAATTGATGCTTTTCACAATGTCAGGAAGATATAAAAGATTATAAATAAAGACTATTAATTGGTGGGGGAGATAGAAATGCAAAAAGATTACAGAGAAGTGTTAGGTAAGTTCTATGAGACTAAGATTAAAGAGATAATGGAGAAACGCCCTTGGGACATTCCCCACCTTAAACAAGATGCGGAAATTAATGATGTTATCGCTTCGTTACGTGATAAGCACCATGTGTGGATAGTAAATAGTGAGGAGAGTGAAAAACTAGTCGGCGTGATAACAGAGAAGGACATTCTTGGTATTTTTGCCCATCCAGAGGATTTTGGTTACAAACCAAGTCCAAAAGCTATACCGTCTTTGTATCATGGTACTGCGGGAAATGCGGAATCTGTCATGACAAAAAAAGTCATTACGTGCAATTTAGAAGCGACAGTTAAAGACGTAGTAACTACGATGACGAAATACGATGTGAGGAGGTTGCCAGTAATTGATGAGAACGAAAAGATACTTGGGGAGGTTACACTTATGGATTTGATAAATAAGTTCATGAGTGTTGCTTATCAGTACGGGAAGCGAGTTTAGATGGAAGTATTTCAGATTTTGTTACTGGATATAGCTTTAGCTTTAATTTTATCAAAGGTCTTTGGCCATGTATTTGAAAGACTGAAACAGCCTTCTGTCGTAGGTGAATTAATAGCTGGCGTTATTCTCGGTGGTTCTATCTTAGGACAATTCGTCCCAAGTACGATACTTGATTTCAGCATACCGGAATTCGAATATTTTGGTCATATTGGGATATTATTCTTACTATTTCTCGCGGGATTGGAAGTAGATATAGGGCGAATAAAAAAAACAGGTGGTACTGCAGCTCTCGCAACTGCGGGAGGCGTTATTGCACCTTTAATCTTAGGATATCTCGCTGGAATTGCGCTTGGATATACAGGTAGAGAGAGCTTTGTGCTGGGCGTAGTGTTGACTGCTACGAGCATCGGCATAACGGTAAGGACACTGATGGATCTTCATGTATTAAACACCGATGTCGGAGCAGCCACATTAAGCGCTGCTGTAATGGATGACATACTTGGTTTAATGCTTCTTATAGTAGCTGTTGGGACGGGATCATTGCTCATACTCGGGACTAAGGTTGCGATCTTCTTCTTGGTCACGTTAGTTATCGGTTGGCTTATAATATCAAAGGTAATGGATATCGGAGACCGAATTCATGCTGACAAGTCTTTAGTTGCTTTTTCTATTGCTCTCTGTTTCATTTGGTCAGTAATTGCCGGAGAGACTGTCGTAGCTCAAATAGTGGGGGCTTTCATCGCTGGCTTAATTATGAACACTACAATTCAATCTAAGCGCGTCATTTCTGATGTAAAAACAATTGGGTATGCTTTTTTCATCCCTCTGTTTTTCATCGGGGTCGGAACAATGGTGAAGCTGTCGGTATTTTTGGATTTGACGGTGGTTACGCTTGCAGTTGTGATTCTTGTGATGGCAATACTTGGAAAGGTGGGCGGGTGTGGATTAGGTGCGTGGATAGGTCGCTTTAACTTAAGAGAATCTCTTCAACTGGGCTTTGGTATGGTTCCAAGATGCGAAGTGGCACTTATAGCCGTGGCAATTGCAATAGACGCTGGCGTGATAACCGGGGAGATTGCAGATATATTCCTTGCGGCAACTTTTATACTCGTCACGATCACAATGCTAATTACGCCTATACTGCTGAAAGCCTTATTTAAACGGGAATTAGCGAAAATGCCGTCAATTTAAGAGGTATTTAAATATTTTTGGTTCTTCTCCAACTTCAGGATGAATGAGGAGAGTCGGGAGACGTTAAACGCGTTAATGGTGGAGAACGAGAGGTTATATCAAGTCTATTCCCGGAAAGGGCAGGCAGGGGACATCTTCGATGAAGGAGATAAATAGACGGCACCGATGAGAGATACGTTTAAATAGTATCCCGTGGATATTATAACTCTATGTTAGACGAATTTTACGAGATAAAAACGAAAGACCTCATGACGCCGTGGTGGAATACACCATTTATAGAAGAAACCGCTGGTTGGAAGGAGTTTCTCACCATGCTTTCCGTTAGTGCACATGCATGGGTAGTGAGCGATACTAAGAGTATGAAAGTGGTTGGAGTGGTAACGGAACATGATATGATGCGTTGTATTATCCCGGAAGAAAGGAAAAAGGCAAAAATCTTTGGTCCTTCCAGACCGGATATATTACACATAGATAGCGTTGTCCGGGATATCATGACATATAATCCCGTAATGTGCTCACCCGAGGATAGCATGGAGGACATTTTAAAAAAGCACTCAACATTTAATATCCGGAGACTGCCGGTCGTTGATGAAAACAAACGGCTCGTGGGAGAAATAACACTTCAACTCCTGATTAAAACTCTCAGATACCGATTTATGATACAAGAATGACTTCCAATATTTACGTTCTCGTTGGTTTGGTACTTCTCCTTGGATTTATACTTGGGCAGTTATTGCGTAAAGCAGGTTTGACCGAAGTGTTGGCATATCTCTTTGCGGGTGTTATCCTAGGGCCTATTTTAAAATTTAGCGCTCCAGAGCAATTCAGCTCTGTTATTACTGGAATAACACTTGCTTTTGTTGCGTACACGGTGGGATTGAGTTTCTCCTTCTCTTTTCTCAAAAAAATGGGAAAGAAAGTACTGATAATACTGATTATAGAAGTGCTTGTAACATCTGTTGTGGTGTGGATTTTTGTATATTCATTGACGAGAGACCTCCCGCTTTCTATAATCTTGGCTTCTTTAGCTCCTGCAACTGCTCCCGCGGGAACAATAGCAGTTTTAAGAGATCTCAGGTCAAAAGGAACGCTTACAGATGTGAGTATTGCTGTTGTAGGACTGGACGACGCCGCTGCTATTGTCATCTATTCAGTTGGGGTTGTATGGGCAAAGACGCTATTAGGCGGCAAAGTCAGCATTGCATCTTCTCTTCTTTATCCAGTATGGGAAATTCTTGGCGCAGTAGCACTTGGAGGAGCAATTGGACTCGTTATATCATACTATACGAAAAAAATGCATCTATCCTCTGACAATATCTTCGTCATTTGTGTTGCTGTTGCTATTCTATGTTGGGGTTTCGCAGGCATGATTGGTGTTTCGGCAATTCTCGCTTGTATGATTCTTGGAATGACGGTGATTAATTTCAATGTGCACATTGGCAATCGTTCCAGCGAACTGATAGACAATATCATGACTCCTGTTTTTATATTGTTCTTCGCTGTGATCGGTATGGCTATAGATTTTTCGCAGTTTGCATCTATATGGGCAATCGTAATCATGTATTGTATTGGCAGAAGTGCTGGTAAGGTCTTAGGCTGTACGACAGGCGGCATCTTGTCTAAATCTGAACCAAAAATAACAAAATATCTTGGGATCGCATTGCTCAATCAGGCGGGTGTTGCCATTGGCCTCGCATTTCTTGCAGCTCAAGAATTATCAGAATACGGTGTGGGAGGTATAATAATCACGCTGATGGTGACTACAACAGCCTTATTCCAGTTATTCTCCCCTCTTTGCATTCAGTATGCTATCAGGAAAGCAGGAGAAGCGAATATATAACACTTTTATTCTTGAATGTTATCTCCTTTATTAGACTTAGCAGTATGATAAAGGCGTAAAAATCTAAAGAGGGAAAAAAGAGGGAATGACAATAAAGGATGAGTTACCGCCGGGTGAAGTGCCACCAGAGGAGATCCAGGAAGCTAACGCTCTTGTATCTCTCACTTTCTCTGATTTATTCAAATCCACCATCGGTCCTCTTGGATCGAAGAAATTGATAACCGGCGGCGCCACAAAACTCGAAATGGATGACCTCGTAACCAGTAACGCATACAGCATAGTGAGGGAATTGAAATACACACATCCCACTGCCGATGTATTGATAAATGCCGGCTTGGCACAAGGCGAAAGAGTCGGAGATGGTATAGCTACCGTTATGATTCTGACTGGTGAGCTGGTGTGGCGGGGATTTGAGCTGAGAAGCATGGGGGTACATCAAAATGTGGTTTTGAGCGGTTATGAAAAGGCACTGGAACGTACAAAAGAGGTTTTTAATGAGATAGCATCGCCGGTGGAGATAAGAGAAAGCGATGAGTATTTGAAGCAAGTGGCGAAGACCGCCTTAAAGAAAGAAGAATATTTTGAAGAGGATGGATTAGTAGATGCAATCGTGAAGAGCATAAAACGGATAAGCGAGAGCGGAGAGTTGCCGATAGATGTGGATGATGTAGTAATAGAGACGAAAAGTGGGGGGAGAGTAGCAGATACGCGTTTCTTTGATGGCGTTGTGGTGGACAGGGATGTCCTGGATGATCTCCCGACAGACGTAGAGAACGCAAAGATCGCTCTGCTTGATTTTCCTATTGAACATAAGGAGCCAAAAGTAAAAGGCAGGAAGGAGCTTGCAACGGGCACCGCGGCAAGAGAACGGAGCAAAGCAGGTGATACTATTGGCGCACTCGATTTTCACGTTACTATCTCCCAAGCATCTCACTTCAAGGAGTTCCGCGATGTCCGAGCACGGATGTTCAATGAGCTTATAGACGCCGTACTAAACTCAGGTGCAAACGTGGTTTGTTGTCGGTGGGGTGTGGATGACGATGCGCTGGATAAGTTCCGAAGAGCAGGGGTAATGCTGATGAAACGAGTGAAAATGACTGATTTGAAGCGGTTGGAGAAATCCACTGGCGGGAAGATAGTTCAAGACGTGAGTGATCTAACCGAAGACAAATTTGGCTTTACAGGAAGGGTAGTGCAGCGAAAGGTAGGTGGCGTAAAGTTCGTATTCTTTGAAGACTGCCCGTATAAGAAGTCCTCTACGATACTTATTCGAGGTGCGCATATCAGGGTTTTGGAGGGCATTGTGGGCGATATAAGAAGTGCTTTGCATGCTGTCGCCTGCCTATATGACGATGCGAGAGTAGTGCCCGGTGGCGGTGCAATAGAGACTGAATGTGCAGCGCAATTAAGGAACTTTGCGAGAACTATACCAAACAAGGAGCAATTAGCAGTAAACGTATTTGCAGACGCTTTGGAATGTATACCAAAGGCAATAGCGAAGAACAGCGGAATGGACCAGATAGATACGCTCACAGCGCTCAGAGCGAAGCATTATGCGGGCAATAAAAATGCAGGGGTATCGGGAAATGATAAGACCATGAAAGATATGGTGGAAGAAGGAATCATAGATCCGTTAACGGTGAAATTGCAGGCGGTTATCTCTGCCGCGAGTGCTGCTGCCGGGATGATAAAGATAGATGATCTGCATATAGCGAAGAGTGAAGTAGCAGAGGAGTCTGAGGATATAGGAGCGAGGATCTCAGGCAGAACACGCGAGCTGATAGAAACAGAGCGGAAGTCTCCTGACTTCAAATTTAAAGGAGGACGGTTGAAATACACCGGTGCAGAAGAGAAGAAACGGAAGTCGGTGTATGGTAAGGATTGATGCTAAGTTCTTTTAAAAGAAACGGGTTTATTGGGATCACAGGTGGTTACCTGCAACTGTATGAATCAAGAAGAAGCTAAAGCTCGCGCACAGGCACTTCTTAACGTAATCGAAAACGCGTATGCGATAAGAATCGTCAACATAGTGGCGGTTGCCGAAGCGATAACTGAAAAGACTTGTGATGAGCAGAAGATTTTGACGATTTGTACCGCGTTAAACACCTGGGTAGCACTAAATGCCGGACTTAGCGGAGAATTCGAGATACCACTGGACGTTGTGAATGACTTTGCAGGAAAGGTAATGAGGTTATGACCTGTCTCTTATACACATCTCCGAGC
>JAENXH010000044.1 GCA_016649585.1 Methanosarcinales archaeon | reverse complement strand
CACACCAAAGCATGCAAGCTGGCTCAACGCTGCGGAAATCGAGATCAATGTGATGGACATCGAATGCACTGGCAGGCGGATCGGTGACAAGGAGATGCTGGCCCGAGAAGTGGCTTCATGGACCGAGAGAAGGAATAACCAGAAAAAGAAAATCAACTGGAAGTTCACGAGGGAGAAGGCTGATAAAAAGTTGGCCAAGTATTATACCTAAGAATTAAATTGTGGAGACACTAGATATAGAAAGCATTGACTTCAATAACAAAGATATACTAAAATCCCTGATTTTGAAACTTCTCGATACCATAGAGCAGTTAGCTCAAAGCAACCGCCAACTCCACGAGGAAACTCAACGATTGAAGGATGAGATAAACAGATTGAAAGGCGAGAAGGGCAAACCAAACATCCCTTCAAATACTCCCCCAAGAGAGACCAACAATCACCAGAAGAAACCACAAAACTGGACAAAGCGCAGTAAGAAGCCCAGAATCAAGATCGACAGAACAGAGCATATCCCTGTCGATAAAGACACACTCCCACCAGACGCAGAGTTTAAAGGTTATCGATCCGTGATCAAACAGAATATAAAATTCGAAACCGACAATGTCGAATACATACTCGAGCGTTACTACTCACCGAGCGAGAACAGAGTCTATGAAGCAGAACTCCCGGAGGATGTACAGGATTCCGAATTCGGGAGTGAGCTGAAATCGTTCATCGTATATCTCTACTATGCTGGAAGAGTTACCGAAAATAAGATCCAGAAGATCCTTGAAGAGGCGGGAATCATCATATCCGAAGGCGAGATTTCCAATATCCTGACTAAGGATAAGAAAGACGAATTTACTGCCGAAAAGCAAGCGATCTTTGAATCAGGAATGAATCAAGCCAGATATTTCCATATCGATGACACAGGCGCGAGACATGATGGAACGAACTATCATGCGCACGTTGTATGCGATGAGAAGTTCACCGTATTCTTTATCCTGCCAAATAAGAACAGGGATACGATTAGAGGCATTTTAGGATTGGATGATGGCGAACAGACGGATAAAATAATGGTTTCTGATGACGCAGGGCAGTTTTCTGAGATCTCATCGCTCCATGCATTATGCTGGATACACGAGATCAGGCACTATCTAAAATTGAATCCGTTTCTTAACCATCATTACATTTTGCTCAACAAATTTTTAAGAAAGATATGGAACTTTTATAAACTGCTTACAAAATATAAAGAGGATCCAAATGAAAACCGGAAGGCTTATGTCAAACGGAGGTTTAATTCGCTGTTTTCCACTAAAACGGGTTACGGTGAGCTGGATCACAGGATAGCATTGACTAAGGAGAAGGAAGCGAAGCTACTGCTCGTGCTTGACTATCTGGAGACGCCGCTCCATAACAATACAGCAGAGATAGCGGTGCGAGAAGAGGTAATAAAGAGAAAGATCAGTTATGGAACGAGAAGCGAGGATGGGCGGACCGCATGGGAGAATATGCTCTCGATACTGGATACGTGCAGGAAACAGGGTGTCAGCTTTTTTGAGTATTTGCGGGATATATTCTCGAACAGGTATTCACTGCCGAGTTTGTCTGAACTTGTTGGTGGGGGTGAGAGTTGTGAGGTTGGTATCACGAACTGAGGAGTGCGAGTTTACCACAAGTTATTGAGCATGTACTTATAGAGATGCTGTGCAGAAAGCGATGGGAGAAACTGACTGCGAGACAAGCGTTTCTTAAATTTGAATTCCTCTCAATCGTCTGCTACCGGTTCAAAGATAGAAGCAGATTGCTGAATGTGAATGGATTGGATCCACAGCAGGAGGCAATATTGACCGCACTGGAGGTTCCAAAACCCGATGAATATCTCACGAATAACTGAGCTAAACGTGGAATGCTGTGCGATGAAAAGAAAAAAGGGAGAATAGCGGATGCTATGAACGAAATACGCCGTTTTTGGGAGGTGAAAAATAGGTGTAATCGCTTATAGCGAGAAAAGGGGTGATGTCAATCATGCTCTGGAATAAAGGATAGAAATGTAACCGTAAAAGTGCTTGTTTGCCGGGCTTAAGAGAGTACATTTTTATATACTGCGAAATATAGGTTAATAGTATATGTTAAGCAGAAAACCACGGTTTGAAAAATCCGAGATGCTCGGGGATTTGCCCTTAAAAGGAGCGCCTTCGGCGGCCTTGAGAAGGGTACTGTGGTAAGTGCATCAGAGCGCCGAGGAGGGGCGCTATACAAATACCCAAAACAAATAAGAGGTGATATAAAAAATGGAAGAAAGAAGGGAAGAAATGGAAGAAAAGAAGACCTATCGGTTTGGATGGCTTCCGGATTATCCAGATTTTAGGGATTACACGGGAGAACTCGAAGCGATTAAGCCACTGCTTGAAAAAACAAGTGTGACTGGAGGGGGTAGCCTTCCAAATCCTTCAGTAGACCTGAGAATGTGGTTCTCTCCTGTCGAGGACCAGGGGGGCGTTGGATCGTGCACGGCGAACGCAGCCGTAGGAGTTGTGGAATACTCTGAGCGAAGAGCGTTCGGGAAACATATTGATGCTTCTCGGCTCTTTTTGTACAAAGCAACGAGGAATCTAATGCACATGACAGGCGACACGGGTGCATATCTTCGAACAACAATGCAGGCTCTGGTACTTTTTGGAGTCCCTCCAGAGGAGTACTGGCCTTACACCGACAAAAAACCCACCGACCCTATTGTACCAACACACCACTTTGACATAGAGCCGCCTGCATTTTGCTATGCTTTCGCACAGAACTATCAAGCGATTAAATACGTTCGGCTTGACCCTGCCGGAATTTACGGAGCTAAGCTACTATCGAGGATAAAAACCTATCTGGCATCCGGGCTTCCTTCGCTGTTCGGATTTGTAGTCTATGACTCAATTAGCCAAGCTTCAAGAGATGGAGAGATTCCATTCCCGTGTTCCCGTGAAAGAGCTCTGGGGGGTCATGCCATTGTTGCAGTCGGGTATGATGACGAGAAGAAGATCAAGAATGCCGATTGTGGAACTGAGACCAAGGGTGCACTGCTTATCCGAAATTCTTGGGGCAATGGATGGGGAGACAGAGGATATGGTTGGCTGCCATACGAGTATGTGCTTAAAGTATTGGCAAGGGACTTCTGGGTGCTTCTCCGTCAAGAATGGGTTGATACAGGGGTATTTAAGTGACTCAACACAAGGCAAATTCGTGGGGGATCTTCGTATCCCCTCATTTTTTTAACTATATGAATGCTTGTATAATATCGGTTTATAAAATACGAAGACACATACAGGATAGGTGATTATAGATGGATATGACAGATATATTTGGTTTTTCTCAAGCGGTTGTGCCGTATTTGAAAGTGATACTGGTTCCGGTAGTCGCTTTCTTTGTAATTGGCATAATTAAAAGGCTTATTAGGAGATTCTTAAGCACTACTGCTCTGCCTTTGGATGCACAGAACATCTTACGAAGAGCCGTGGTCTATGTTTTATGGTTCGCCGTTCTGATGTATGTCACGTATGAACTGAAATTAGAAGAGATTTTCAAGCCTCTCATAGGTGCCTCAGTTTTGGTTGGGCTTGCTGTTGCCTTAGCCGTTAAGGATGCCTTAAGCGATGCGGTGGCGGGGGTATTCCTCCTGTTAGACAGGCACTTTAATATTGGTGGCGAAATTGAGACGATGAAATATAGGGGAGAGATTATTGATGTCACGCTCAGAAAAACGCGCTTAAAGACAGGCGATGGAACAATAGTTGTATTACCAAACGGAAAAATAGATTCTTCTGGATGGGTGTTACACGAGAAAAAGACCGAGGCGGAAGAGAAGTAAAATTTATAGCCCTGTCTATGATTACTTTTGAGTAGTGCAAGTGCAACAACGTATCTGCTCAATAAAAGGTGGGTTGTTATGAAGGGGTATTTCAGGGAACCTCAGTACAAGCAGAAGTTCTTCCTTCTTCTCTCTGGTAAGGGCTATTCTTTTATCCGTTCCTCTTAACCCGTATCTGTCGAAAATAACTCGTCAAATTCCTTTTCCAATGCTTGGGATTTGGGTTCTTTCCACTCTCTATTGAGCATATACATTATTCAGTAGAGATAATGCGGAAGAACTGATGCGGCTTCATAACCGGAATGTGGAGACGGGTGTGAATTACCGAAATGGCGTGATGACCACGTTCTTTGAAATTATCAAGTCATTGCGTGGCAAATAGCTTAGGAGGACAGTTTGTGATTTGAACGTCACATTAGGAATACACATCTCGTACAAGAAATATCCCGTGACTCCGGTGTTTGAGTACTGCGAAGATCCGGAACTCACGCAGCAACTAATAAAAGATCCAACCTCTGTCATGAAACGGAAGACAACACGTAGATTCTTCTGGCTGAAACTGCTCATACATGGTGTATTCAAAGGCGGGCAGTTCGTTTTCGATACTATCATACCACCATGCACAAAAAATCAGCAGAATACTGTGGCGGCGCGTACGCTATTCCAACTGGACGGTGACATGCTGGTCCTAATAGATGAGAATATTCTGGCTCGTACGGACGGTATTGCGATAATCAAAGCTCATCTTAGCTGGACTAACTGGTGTTTTGAACAGTTAAAGGTGAGGTCTGTGAAGCAAATTCGTTTTTTAGGGCTGTTACTGCGTTGGCTCAGGTTTCGATTTATTATTTGGTCGATAGGGGAATTAATCCTGCGATCTTTAGTTCGGGCTGGTAAGTACGGGATCAGGCGAAAAATCCAACAATACTTGTAGCGAAAAACACTCTTCGCTATTCTCAAATCATACCAAAACATCCACAATCTTCATTTTCCCCACATCTACAAGCCCTTTATCCGTTATCTTCAGTGCTGGAATCACCGGTAGGGCAAGGAAACTCAGCGCCATAAACGGCGACGTTAATTTCCCGCCTAACTCATGGTATGCCTCTTCAAGCGCCTCCATCTTCTTTACGACATCCGCAGGCTCGTTGAGCGCCATGAGGCCTGCATACTCGAGAGCGAGTTTCTTACATTTCTCTCCAGAGACCACAACCTCTCCGCCGCCCATCTCTCTCAGCGCATTGACCGCTGCAGCCATATCGCTATCATTGGTTCCGACTACAATGATATTATGGCTGTCGTGGGCAATGGTAGAGCCCATAGCACCTTCTCTTAATCCGAAACCGTTTACAAAACCAACACTAAACCCGCCCCGTCCTGTATGACGGTCAATCACGGCGATTTTCACTATGTCATGCTCGGTGTCAGCTTCAAGCGTGCCATTAGTTACTTCCATTTCGCTGATTAATGATTTTGTTATCAAGCTGCCTTCCATGACTCTTATGACATTCACCTTTGCTCGTTCACCCTCGTACGTTATTTCAAACTGCTCAGCAGAGATTTCGAGACAGTTCACCGTGTTAAGCCCGAACGAGTAATCAAACGCAACTTCTGGAACGAGTGTTGTACCGTCACGTGCGACAATCTTACCACCCGCAATTACCATTTCAGGAGTAAATCGTTCAAGGCTATCGAAGACCACAAGGTCTGCCCGGTAACCGACCTTAACAACCCCTCTATCGTCTAACCCAAAATGCCTGCAGGGGTTGATCGTAGCCATCTGGAGCGCCGTGATCGGATCGAGTCCTAAGCTCACCGCGGTCTGCAACGTGTAATCAAGATGGCCGTGCTGTATTAGATCTCCAATATGCCGGTCATCGGTACAGAAAGATGAATTCGCCGTAGGGATACAATTCTCCAGGATATACCCAACCAGATTCTGCAGATCTTTTGCTTGACTGCCAAACCGGATATACACGCTCATGCCCAGTTTTATCTTCTCCTCAAGCTCCCAACCCTCGGTCACTTCATGGTCTGAGCTGATACCCGCTTCATAGTACTTTTTAAGCCCCTCGCCACTCAGCAACGGGCAATGCCCCTCGATGATTTTACCAGATTTCTTAGCGGTCGCGATTTTACCCATGACAATCGGATCCTCGTTGATAACACCGGGGAAGTTCATCAGCTCGCCGAGGGCTATGACACCGTCCTCAGTAAGCAGTTCTTCGACCTCCTTGACGCTCAGCGTCGCACCGGGGGTCTCAAAGGGTGAGGCGGGAACACAACTCGGAATTGTCGTATACACGCTGATCGGTTGGAGTCGCGCCTCCCTGAGTGTTTCATTAACGCCTCTGACACCAAGAACATTGGCAATCTCGTGGGGATCGTTCACGACCGTAGTGGTGCCATGAGCCATGATCAGTCGCACAAACGCACTCAAAGGTAGCTTACTGCTTTCGTAATGCACATGCGGCTCCACCAGACCTGGAGAAACGAACTTGCCCGCAACATCAATAACCACAGTGCCGTTCAGACCTGCTCCGATTTCCACTATTCTGTCAGAGGTTATGCCAATATCAGAATCAAAGATAAAACCGTTTTCCACATCCACGATTCTACAGTTCTTAAGTACCAAATCCGCTTTCTCTTTGCCTGAGGCGATGTCTATTAAATTTTTTGGAGTCATTTTGCTTGCTCCTCGGCAAGCGTTGTTTGTTTAGCTTCAAGTTTCTCAATAGATTCAAGAATAATCTCATCTACTCCTACCCCTTCCCATTCTAATACCTCTCTTAATGGCTTAACTGCTATAGAATCCCCTATCACTCCAAGAGCATATGCAACAGCCCCACGAACTTCTGGAAACTCATCCGTTAAAGCACCGATAAGGGGGTCAACAGCTTTAGTATCGCCTATCTCTCCAAGAGCTTCTGCAGCGTACGCACGAACATGTTCTTCTTCATCCTGTAGCGCCTCGATGAGCGAGTCAACCGCTTGAACATCACCTATCTTTCCTAGAGCTTCTGCAGCTATCATACGAACCTCTGCATTCTCGTCTTTTAATGTTTCTATCAATGTATTTATCGCTCTTACGTCACCTATCTTTCCAAGTGCTTTTGCGGCGAGCAAGCGCACATCTCGATCTTCATCCTTCGATTCCAATGCTTTTATGAGAGGGTCAACAGCTCGGGGATCGCCTATTCTTCCAAGACCTAATGCTGCTCTTCTACGTTCACTTTCTGTCCCACCTTTTAATTTCGATATGAGTATGTTCACATATTGTAGCTTGTCGGAATCGGGCATCTTTTTAATTTTATTTGCCGCATGCTCCCATTTTACTGAATCGTCACCTAGTAACTCGTCCAAAACGACTTCCTCAGTTGGTTTGGTACCTGAGAGATAGATATAAGGCTCGATATCAACACCACAAAAGAAAGGTTCGTCTTTCAATAAGCTCTTTAAATCCTCAATTCCATAATAGGTTTGCAGGGTTTCTGAACCTTCCATCTCTTTGCTCAATTCATCATCTGTATCTCCCTTTGCCAGTCGTTCTAACGTACAGAGAAAATCTTGTTCCCAATACTTTACGATGTCTTTATAAAAATCAGGAAAGGTATACTCGATAACAAAAAGTTTTGCCGATAATTTAATTCCCTCTCCTGTTTGCTCCGCAATCTCCTGTCGTATCCGCAGCGTATTTAAAAACGTCTTCACTCGTCGCGGATTGCATTCCGTGCCTCTTGCAACAATCTCCGCATATCCCCTTTCTTCTTTGCTGATACCCAAGTTCTCAATAAATCGTATCATATCCTTCTCTCTAATCGGTGGCAGGATAAACGGAACCTGAATTATCTTCTCAATGTAGTCCTTTCCGCTGATCGGCGATTTGCCATTAGTTTTGTATCTCACCTCAATCCCACGTTCAATCATTTCTCTCGCCACTCCAATGACGAATACACACTTGGAGACGTCTAAAAAGAGTTTGATTACCTCAAAGATCTCTATTGTCTTTTCCGGTAGACATCTGTCTAAATCGTCAATAAAAACCACTAACCGTTTATTCTGCAAGCTCTCAGCTATCGCTGTTTCAAAATCATCTCTCAGTGTGCTTTTGATCTCAATACTATCTTTGAAAAGTTCTTGTGCCTCTTCAAGAGTTATTCCTGTTGTTTTTCGCAATCCGGCATCAACGAGTAATTTGCCAACGTTCGCAAGTACGTTTCCAACTTTTTCTTTGTTCCCCTCTTCATTTTGGAGTTCAGTAAGCACTCGATATAGTAACGCTAATCCGATAGATTCTCCTTCTCCATGTGCCCACGCGTTAAACCAAATCGTCTTAACCGCCTTATCATCTTCAAACCGTTTTTCAAGCATTCGCATCAAGCTCGTTTTTCCGCTGCCCCAGCTTCCATGAATGCCAATCGTCAAAGAACTTTCAGCATCGAAATTACGTATCGCATCTAAAAGAATAGCTACATATGAGTCAAAGCCTAATCCATCCTCTGTTGTCGGCGAATCGCCAAGTATTTTTAGTTCCGGCATTGTCTCATCTTACCTCTAACAAGATGATAGAATGATGCACCTTATATTATTTATTGAGTGTATAG
>JAENXH010000043.1 GCA_016649585.1 Methanosarcinales archaeon | reverse complement strand
TGCAATACAAAATTAACCAAATGCCCTATTACAAATATCAGAGCGGCGGCAATGATCCCGATATAAGCTATTCCATAGCTCAGAGCAGCCAATACATTTATCGCTAATGCAATTCCGTATGTGCAGAGCCCAAGTGCCATCAAACGAGCATAAGATAAGGTATCGCCCAAGAAACCCGTTATAGCGAATAAGGACATTCCTTTTCTCGCGAATAAAAGGAGAGCAAAGGAGATGGCCAATACTCCAACACCTATTAAACAGGGCGTATCATGCCTGAACCAGGTTCCATAACTCATATAGTTCATAAAAAGTGGGATAAATCCTATTTCAGCAACCAAGAACCATAAATCTCCGCCTATAAGATCTTTGATGTTATGCCTACTTTCATACTTACTCATTAAAATACCTACATTTATGTGAATAATACCGATAATAATTGAAAATATCAAGAATAGAAGGACATCTCCAAGTTGATCGGCAATCAGTAGGGGCGGGGTGTTCAACACATCTATATAAAAATGTCTATCAGTGAAGAGATCACCAAGCCACCCACCGGTCAAAGCACCCATAACGAAACTGGCAACTCCAAATGAGATGAATATTATGGAAAAATCTTTCATCGTTCCGTTGTATTTTCCTGCTCCTTTCAAGAGCAAAATTCCAAGTATCGCACAAATGAGTCCATAAATGGCATCACCCAACATGAAAGCAGAGAAAAAGATAAAAGTAATTGTAAATGGGATCGTAGGGTCAATACCACCATATCGTGGTATTCCATACAGCTTTGTAAATAGTTCAAAGCTCTTAAAAAATTTCGGGTTCTTCAAAAGAATGGGGACCTTTTCCTCATCGGGCTCTGGAGAAACTGCATCCATCACACAGAGACCTTCTGATGCGCTATTAATCTCTTTTAAAACTTCCTCTTCCTTCTCCGCGGGAACCCATCCAGTTAACGAAAACGCTCTTTCTGTCTCTACGAAATTCCTCTGGATATTCGCTCGCTCTTCTATCGCACGCAATGATTCCCTGTAAGTGAGGAAATCTCCTTCTCTTCTCTCTGCATTCTCGGCTAATATCTTCTTCAGCTCTTCTCTCTCTCTTCCTTTCTCTTCTATCTTCTGCTCTCTCGCTTTTATCTCTTCCTTCGGCTTCTTTTCGAAGCCTTTCACTTCTATCTTCTCAAATCCAACCCTTCTTAACCTCGCCGATAATTCTTCCGCATACTCGTTAAAACAAGTGAAAATACACGCATATTCCTTCTCTTCTTCTTTCCCTTCCTTTGTTATCTCAGCCTTATCAAAATAATACGATCCAGAGGTTATTTCTTCCAAATCGGCAATTATCGCGTCCAGCGCTTCCTCGGGGCATGTTCCCACGGAAGCATGAATGCGGCTCCCTTCTCCCACGTATCTCAGCTCAATATCAAGGTCTTTTATTCTTTCCAAGTCTTCTTTGGATAGTTCTAATCCCGTTATCTCCTTTTCCGTCTCTCTATACTGTTTTAATGGCGCACCTATCTCTCCTTCAACTTCTGCCCGTATCTTCCCCGCTCTTCCTATTATCTCCTTCTTGTTTGCTTCTTTCAACGCACCGAAATCTATCTCCTTCGGTGGAGCGGGGTTTAAAAACCGCTTTAAAATACTCTCAGAAGGCTCGGGTTTTACTTCTTTATAAACTTCCAAAATCGCATTTAGCCCCCTGAGCTGCTCTGAAGTTTCTTTTAAAACGGGATCTGCGGGCATAAACTTCAGATTTTCTCCTTCCGTCTTTTCATGCTCGATAATCTGAACAACGCCGAGTGTATGCAGCTTTTTAACCGCATCATCCTTAAATTCCTTCAGCGTTACTACCCGGATTTTTTTCATCGCAACAGGTCTGAGCATTTTCTTCACCCTCCTTCCGCTTAAAGCGCCAGTGTACCTAACCAGATATAGAATAAAGAATGAAATATAAAAGTAGAGTATATTTTAGAACTGATGTTGTCCGAGATATTTGTTCCATTGGTTAAAAGAAGCGAGGGTTTCGACGCACTAAAAAGAAGAGTCATTGATAAAGGCTTTTGCACTTATTGCGGAGCATGTGCTGCTTTCTGTGAACATATCGTTCTCAAGGAAATACCGGAACTTGTGGAAGATTGCTCCATGGGGTATGAGGATGTGATTAAATGTGGAGAGACGGGCATTTGCTACGATGTCTGCCCGATGACGGAAACGAACGAGCAGGAGCTGGAGGCCGCTTTTCTTGAGGGCAAAAGGGATGAAGAACTTGGAATTGTGCGAAAATTAACCGCAGGCTCATGCGTGAAAGCGGGGCAAGGGCAAGACGGAGGGGTTGTAACTTCTTTGCTCCTTTCAGGACTGAAAAGCGGGATTTTTGATTGCTGTATTATTGCGACCCGAGGAAGCGGCTTCAGAGCAGAACCAGTTATAGCGGGATCTGCTGAAGAAATAAAGGAAGCGAGTGGCACTAAATATGTGGCCGTGCCGATGGTGTCGAAGATGGGGGAAGCGATAAAAGAGGGTAAGAGGAAGATAGCAATTGTGGGAACTCCCTGTGAGATAAGAGCCACGAGGAAAATACAGCACGTAATGCTCAAGGAAGTTGAAGAGATAGATATAATAGCGATAGGATTGTTCTGCCTTGAGAATTTTGATTACGATCTGCTTTCCGAAAAAACAACGGAGCTGCTTGGAATAGAGCTTGGGGAAGCGGAAAAAGTCCAGATAAGTAAAGGGCGATATATAGTCAGAAGTAATGGTAAAGAGAAATCATGTAAAGTCACCGCTTTAGAAGATGCGGTCAGGAATAACTGTTTCTATTGCGAGGATTTCACAGCGAGGTTGGCGGACATCTCCGTTGGCTCAGTTGGCTCACCCGATTGTTCTTCTACCGTAATCATAAGGTCAAAAAAAGGCGAGGAACTTTTCAACTCGCTTGAGGACTTCGTTCCAACTGATGTGGACAGAGAAGGAATAATCAGGAATGCATCTTTGAAGAAGGAGAATATAAGATGGGGGGATGAAGTCCCGCCTATTTTGAGATTAGATTAGAGAGGAGTGATATTAAAATGACGGTGATAACAACTGAAGGGGTTTCTGTTATGCCTGAAGGGCAAAAAATAAAAGAGACAGGAGGAGGGGATTTACAGGGGCATTATGCGTTTCCGGTCATAGTAAATGAGGATATATGTTGCGGATGCAGGGTATGTGAAGCGGCGTGTGAGAACAAAAGCATCAGTTTTGACGAGAAAAAGGGTGTCGTGACAATAAATGAGATAGCTTGTAAAGGTTGTGGTGCTTGCGTAGCCGTGTGCCCCGCAGGGGCGCTATCTCAAAGATACCTCCGCGCCGAACAAGTTTTTGCTGCGATTGATTCTGACAGAGACATAGAATCATGTGAGTTGTGTCCACCATCGGTGGCAGTGGATTTTGAAGTACCGGGGCAGGAGGAGAAGAGATTAATCGGATTAGTGTGTGCGGCACAGGCTGACCCGTTCATTATTTTAAGGTGCTTTGAATCAGGCGCCGATGGCGTTATGGTGATAAATTGTTGTTCTGGTGGTAAAGGTGATCGGGAAAGAGCAGAAAAGGGTGTGAGAGTAACAAAAGAACTTATGGAGACACTGGGGATGAACCCGGAAAGAGTCCATTTGGAGTGGATTTCTCCTTTAGAACCGGGGTTTGATAAAAAGATGGCTGAATTTGTCAGTCGCATAAATCACCTCATCACACTAAATGTATAAAAGAACATAGCTAATACGGCGGCAGAAATATGATTGTAGAGTTACGTTACCATCTTTTTTATTACCTTGTCCATAATAGAACTGCGCGAGATGATGCCTATAAGGCTATCACCTTCCATGACGAGTAAACGACCAACGCCCGCTCGCGTCATCTTCTCTACCGCGTCGACGATACTGTCTTCTGGACTGACACAAATGAGGCAGGTGCTCATTCGATCCTTAACTCGACAGGTATCCCAGTTCTCCTTGTCTACGCGCAGCAAATCTTTGAGTGAAATAACACCGGTTGTTTTATTCTCGCTATTGACGACGGGATAGCCCTGATGCTTATGCTCTTTGATCCAGGAATCCAACACCCTCAATGTTGCATCCTCGTTGATCGTAATAACCTCCGTCTCCATAATATCTGCCACAGTCACGTTCTTAAGCCAACCGTGCCCATTCATAATCTTCTTAATCTTTTTCGGTATTTCCACCTCTTTTCGCCCTCCTTACTCTTAGGTCCCTCCACTACGCATGCCTCTTTTTCCGCTCCAACAGCACGAGAACTGCGGGCACCACCGTTAATGCCGCGACCATACAACACAACACACCCATTGCCAGCATCTTCCCCATATCTGCCATCATGGGCAGTTCGCCGAGTGAAAGGCACAAGAATCCCGTTACCGCCGCGATTGTCGTTATGGTCATAGGATAGAAGACGTTTTGGAGCGTATTCACCATCGCTTCTTCTTTATCGTACGTTCGAAGCTCGTATCTAAACCGCTTCGTCACCTGAATCCCGAAATCTATACCGATACCCATAATCATCGCCATCGCACCGGATGTCATCGCTGTCACCTTGAATCCTATTAAATACAGTACCCCGTAGGCCCATACCGTACCGAGGAGAATGGTGACTAACGGAATGAGTCCGTATTTTATCGAGACAAAGAGAATGATGAGAATGATTATGATCAGTGCCAAACTGATCATGGAGGTTGTTTGCAACGTCCCCGCCGCGAGTTCCTGCATCGTTATGTCTTCCACAGGACCGCCGGAGATCTCCACCGTCACGCCCGGCGGCTGCTCGACTCGTATCACTTCACGTAATTCTGCAACGACCTCCTCCGCATCAAGATCGTCCAACAGCGTCAATCGCACCACACTGAGCGTATAATCATCGCTGATGTACGTGCCGAGCTGCTCCTCTATCAGCTCGTTCTGCGCCGCCAGCGACTTCACACTCCGCAAGGAACTGGGTATCTTACCCCCATTCGTGCCTTTTATCACGTCTGCCGCGCTTTTTGCATCGATAACACCGTAAATGAGCTTTGCACGCTCAGCGAGCGCATCAACATACCGTAACACTTCAGGATCTCTCACATCACGGATCTCATTCGATTTCGCATAGCTCGGATCGATCTCCACGATTATCGTTGAGCTGGAAAAGGTGCCCGCAAACTGGTCAGAGACCAGCGCAAGCGTCTCTATTACCTCCACATCATCCGGAAGCATGTCCTCTTGCGACATTCCCACGGTTGGCATCAAGGATGCGTAATAACCCATAACGAGCGAGAAGATGAGAAAGAGCGCTAAGAGAAGGACTCTACGATAAGCCACGAACTCCGCGTATTTCTTCAAAAGTCCTCTATTCCGTCCATTCTGTTTATCGCGCATTTCTCATCCACTCACCGTTCGTCCACGCGCGGAGCCATTCCGCTAATTTTCTCGATTTTATCTGTTCTTCAAGGAGGATGAAACAGGGGTTAACAACCGAGGCAGCAATCCAGCAGTATGTAATACCGAAAGCCAGAGTCTGCCCGAGGTGCTGAATCATTGGCATTAAGGACAGCGTTAAGGCAAGGAAAGCCGCGGTTGTCGTCGCCGCAGAGCCAAATGTTGATGCGCCGATGTTAGAGACCGCAATCTTTAGTGATTCCGCTGGTTCGTACTTTTGACGTTCTTCATAATACCGCGATACCATGAAAATGCCATATTCAACACCGAGACCCAAAAGGATAGCGCCAATCACACCCGTGGTGACGGATATCGCTATACCGAGTAACCCCAGGGTACCGAAGGTCCAGATGACTGTGAAAATCAACGGCAGGAAGACGATAAAGCCCCGTGAGAATGAACGCTCCAGCACCACCAGTAACGCAAAGATGGCAAACCCTGCCGTGAATGTCGTGAGTACAATGTCTCCTTTGAGCAGCCTTACAATTTCAACGATAATCGGCGCGATACCCGCTATCTTATAGGTTACCCCCGCAGGCTTCGTAATCGCTTCAGTATCCTTTTGCATTATATCGGTTATCTCAGTCACCTTCTCTTCATCCGTGCCTACCGCGGTATCCGCATAGACCAGCATAATACTGTAGTCGCGATTGAAGAACTGTCCTGCTCCAGGAGTGGAAGCGACAACCTCCTTTACTCCCTCGATGTCATCGGGCACGCCGTTTGGAAAAACAGGAGCAATAGACCGAACGCCTTCAATTGACGGTTCTGCTTCCAGTCGTTCGTGCAGCTCAACCACTGATTGGATTACGCGTGGGTCCCGCACGTCTCTTGGGAGGTCCTTTGCCCCCGTCTCTTCATCTAACGAAACCACGATGATCATGAATTCTTCGCCTTTGAATGTGCTTGCAAGCTTGTCCGCTAACTCGAACACCGGCACGTCCTGCGGCATTTCCTTCGTCAGATCACCCTGGAATTGCAGGAGCGTCATGCCGTAGCCCAGAAAAACCGTTATGAGCAGCGCCGCTACGATTATCTTTTTATAATGCCGGTATTGAAAAGAAGCCAGCAGCTCCAATGCTCTTTCCACACTTATCTTCCCTTTTAGCGCCATTCCGTTAACCCCTTCACTATCCCGCTCTAAAAATCATAACGTTAACTTGATTGATGAGGATTTTACACTCCTTTTCTTTTACTTACAAAGACGAAAAGCAGTGCGAGCAGGGAGAACAAAACCTCAAACCCGGGCACCGAAAAGCCGTCCTGCTGGGAACTGCTTGAAGATACTTCCACTTTGATCTCCTTGTTAAAGACATACACATTATCATCGCCGATGTCACGGTCTCCGGTACATCGTATCTCTATGCCTAATGGATATACTTTCGGCACTGCATCTTCATCTACACCGAACTTCAGTATCGCTTCACCCTCTTCGCCAATCGCCAAATTACCCACAAAATCGCTCTTTACGTCGTAGTCGAACGGCACATCCGCCTCGCCCGTCATTCGCACGCTCGCCGATTCCGCCTTCTCTGAGCCGATATTCAGTACCGTTACATGCAGTACCACGCCCGTATCCGCAGCGCTCAGGCTCTCGGGTTCCGTATAATAAGAAACGATCTCGAAGTCCGGTTTTGGCTTCACCAGTATCGTTACCTCACGCAGCACCTCGTATTCCACGCCATTTGTATCCTTGTAGGTTATCCGTAGAGGTATGCTGTGTTTACCAGATTCTATGTTCTCCGCGATGTCAATATGGAATACCGCTTCGCCCTTTTCGCCCGAATTTAATCTGCCGAGGTATGAACGGTCTGTGCCAGACCAGGACGGTTTAAAGGTATCATCGTTGGAGAGCAAGTTTGCTTCTATATCCTTTGCCGCTGCTTCGCCACTGTTTTCTACGACTGCGCGTATCTCAACGTTCTCGTCTCCCGGTCGTATGTCCGTCGGGTCAGTGGTCACATCACCGACGTTTATCACAACACTTCCCCTTACGATAAACGATAGCCCTAATTCAACGGTTTGCTCAGGACCTGTTACATAGCCTACCGAAGGATCGAAATAATATTCCCGCCACGAACAGTTCACAGGAATGGAATAAACGCCATTAGGTGCTTCTTCTTTTACATGAATGGTAATTTTCACTTCTTTCGAACTCCACGAGTTCAGCGTGTTTATGTGGTACACTGTCGGCCCCACAGGCGATAAAACTTCGGTTCCTTGAAATGCCAATCTAACATCCTTTGCATCTCTACCTCCATTGTTCTTCACCGTCACGATAACCTCGCTCGTATCACCAGGACTGAACTCGGTAGGCGGTACATCTATGGCAACAGAAGAGAAAGCCGCCGCACCAGTAGGGACAAAGGACGGGAAAGGTAAGGAAGAAAAAGGAGAAAAAAGCACGAAGATGAGCACTATGCCCAGTGCGCAGCGCGAAATCGGCTTTTTCCTCCTGTTCTTATTTTTATCCCTTTTACTCGTTTCCATCTTTATTACCTCCTTTGCAATCAATTTTTTTCACATAATCTTCTATGTCCCCTGTCTCTTCCACTATCTCATTTATATTTATATCATCCATCACTCTGGAGAAGATGAGCACAGCGAGTTTCAATTTCTTGTATTCGCGCAGTAGTGCGAGGAAGGTCTCTCTCACTTTTGCATCTTCGATTTTATCTGCAGTTCCGGATAGCAACTCAATCATTGGAGTGATCTTAGCGGTAAGAAAACGCTTCAAGAGTTCGTCAAACCCCTCAGTTAAGGAGGTATTAATAGAATAAAGATTCTCATTTCCCTCTCTACTAACTTCAAGCAGCAGCATCTTTTTCAGTTCCATCAAACATCGGCTGATCAATCCCCGGCTGTAGCCCGTGCCTTCTTCAATCTCCTTCTGCGTTACCGGACAGGACTTGAAGAGCAAAAACCCCCAGACACGCCCCACCGATTCGCCTCCTAAACCCCATTGCTTCCCTATTTTCGCTAACGAATCCAACACTTCTTGCATCACCACTTCACTCAT
>JAENXH010000042.1 GCA_016649585.1 Methanosarcinales archaeon | reverse complement strand
GGGAGCTGCGTGCCATCTACCCATGCATGCTTCCCCTTCACCGCATAATAGGTCTTTCCGTAGATGGTCGCAACCACACTCGCTTGAATATCGTCAAACATGATATGCTCCACGTTCGGTGAGTACGCAATAGAGGAGCAGAAGAACGGGATACCAAGGGTAGCATTTGTAGATCCGTCTATAGGGTCAAAGATAAGTGTGAATTCCGGTTCGCCACCTTTGGGATATACATGGTCGCCCAATTCCTCTGATATTATCCGAGCACAGAGATTACGGCTCTGTAAAGCGTTTTCTAAGGCCTCTTCCGCGAAGAGGTCTATCTTTCTCGTTACGTCCCGTTCTCTTATTTTTATTACCTCGCCATGGTCTGCGGTCTCTGAAATGTAAGTTCTTATAGAATCTCGTATCTCTGACGAAATCTCTAACAGGTCTTCGATTTCCATTTTTATCGCCTTACTCTTTTTTGATTATTTACAGAAACATAAAGAGTTTTTACCGCGTATAAGCGGAATCTCTCCAATAACGAGACTGTCAACTTGTTGGGTGTTTTCAGATACTAATATCTCCAATTTTAAACGGTATTTTTCGTCTCAGAAACATTTATAAAAGTGTAAGGAGAAAGAAAAGACATGGACTTGCAGGAGAAGCGATTGGCAATTGTATCCGTGGCGGTAGTTTTATCGTTCTTAGTGCTTATTGCATTGGTAGCAACAATTGGCGGTGGTTTAGATAAACACGAATGGTCAGAAGTAACAATCGCTGATATAGACATATCTGCAGAAGCGCTTGATATCGCCGAAGCATCGCTAAACGTGACTACGTATCTTGATAATAGCGGAGATGCGAACTCAGGCGAAATAGACGTCCTGGTGAAGGCATACGATGCAGATACGAATTTGCTCGTTACTTCAACGAAGACGAAAGTGGGGGAAATAGAGGGAAGAGAGACAAAATCTGCATGCACGCACTTGAAGCTTCCGAAGGAAGGCGGCTACCGACTCCAAATTGTCGTTTTTGAAGACGATAAAGGCATACAGCGTGCTGAAACAATGATTTACGGGTTGACGCGTTTGGAACCTCCTTCTGTCGCAAAAATTTCTATACGAGATATTGATTTCTTCGTGGAAGCGGTAGAAGTAGAGAATGCAGGAAATAGAGAGTACGCAGTCATCAATACCACCCTCTACGTTGACAATCTCGGAGAAGACGTCAGCGGTCTGAGTGCGTTGATAAAAGCGAGGGAGAATGAAACGAGATTGATAGCAGACAAGAGCTGGGGCGACCTTGGGGTTCTAAAAGAAGGCACTACATCGCTGCATTATGCAGAGCTAAAGGTGCTCAATGGCAGGGATTACATATTTGAGATACAGATATGGCAATACGAGAGGGTGATTAAGGAAAGCAGCGGAATGGTTCTATTAAGCCCGTTTGCAAACAGAACGGTGGTATTGGAGTCGAAGGAGAAAACAGTGGAGATTTCACCCGGAATAAAAATATCGGATTTTGCTCGCCCTCCATGGGGCTACGAAGAAGAGGGTTATGAAGCACCGCGTCCCACACCTATGCCTGCTGCTGTTCCAGAGGAGCCAGGCTTTGAAGTGTTACCAGCAGCTTTTGCACTAATTATTGCCTTTGTTTTACTGCTAAAGAAAAGAAGAGGAGGTATATGAGAATGGAAAAAAAGGATGATGCTATTGCTATAAAAGGGGAAGATGAAGGGGGATTCGCAGCCGGGGATATTTATAGGTATTTCCGGTTTGGCATCTTCATAATCCTTATGCTTTTACTTCTGGTCGCTACCTTTCAATTCTATTTCTTCGCTATGAGCGCTATCTCCACGCTATTCAAGTATGAATACCACTCCCTGGTGCAAGCAGGCTTCGCAGCTTGTGTCATCGCGGTCATCGTATATTTCCTGAGAGCGGTAATTGTAAAGGAAAAATGAGAGCGCTATACATAGGGAGATTTCAGCCCTACCATCTTGGACATCATGCAGTACTAAAAGAGATGGCTTCCGAAGCTGATGAAGTCATTATTTGCATTGGATCAGCACAGAGAAGCCACGAATTGGACGACCCTTTTACCGCCGGTGAACGCTATCTGATGATCTCAAAGTCATTAAGAGATGATGGTATTTTCAACTTTTACATCGTACCCGTCCTGGATGTGAATCGGAATGCAGTCTGGGTATCGCATGTCGAGTCATTGATACCCCCTGTGGATGTTGTATTTGCACATAATCCGCTAATAGGGCGTTTATTTAAAGAGCAGGGTTATAAGGTGCGTGTTCCTTTGCTCTTTAACCGGAAAGAATGTTCTGGTAGCGAAATAAGGAGACGAATTTTGAAGAACGAAAACTGGGAGAGCTTAGTGCCTAAAGCAGTTGTAGATGTCATAACGGAGATAGACGGAATAACGAGGATGGAGGACTTGGCGAGAAGCGATGCTGAGTAGGCTTGTGGTGGTAAGCGTTATAAGATAACTGACACTGAAAATGCAAAGTACAAAATTCAAATTCGGCAGATGGCGATACTGAGGGGTTTAAAGTCAAAATTGCGCTTCTCCATCTATTCTATGGTAATTAGAAAAAAAAGAGGGGTAAATTTGGTGATTTACTCTTTTCCCCTTCATTAGATCTTTTTATTTTATTCTACTGCTTGTAGGATGTCTTCCACTTTCACGGTCTTCCTTCCGGCATGCTTCGCAAGGGCTACGGCTTTTTTCGCTATTTTCACGCCATAATCCTCTAAAAGCTCTACCAATTCCTGACTCGCATCCTCACTTACTCTCTCTGCTCCTGCATTCCGCATTAGCCGGGTTACAGGTGCTATAGGTAGTTCAGCCATTTTTATCACTATAATCAAGTAATAGGAGGGCATATATAAGCTTTTGGGTTATCTGACCTCTGGAACATCATCAAAACCAATGGGTGAGTGCCTTCTGTTCCCCTTCTTTCAAAGATGATTTGTCATACCCCCCGAGTGTTTTCTGTTCCCCCTCTTCAAAAGATGATAAGTCATAGCCAAAGAGCTGTAGCACTCTATGCGCAACCGGTATTACTTGATGCCGGGTATAATAATCGACGTCAACCAGGTATTCTTTCCCATCGGCGTATAGCTCATCCCCTTCGCTTCGCTCCATAACATCTGCGGGAAAAGCACGGTCACTCGTCTTTCCGGGACCTTTTATAATCACATAGGGGATTTTCGAGCCAACTTCGTATGCAATACGGGAAGTAGACTCTAATGCTCGTTCAGCCGCTATAACATGGGCTTGTTTTGTTTCATATCCACTTATCTTTCTGGTGAGCGTCTTGTGGATTATTAACTTATCAAAAGGTATTTCCCCGCCTTTTAAGTAATGAATAATGTTTTTAACGTATCGCATAGCTTTTTCAGGATTTTTTTCCATCAATATTAGCTGTATCACCTCCGTCTGTACTTCCTTCGCCAACTCGCACCAGTCCCCTCGACGCACTTCTAAGCCACGAACTACTATTTCTCCTTTATCGGTGAGCGCTGCATATCGTTTCTTCTTCCCCGTAAAGAAAATGGCTTTGTAGAAGTCCTGCAGCTCAAGTTCAAGCGGGAGCTCTTCCGAAATTCGTTCCGAAACTTCTCTCGCCTTCTTCAATGTCTCCGTTTTTCTATCCCCTTCTAACTCAAGTTCAGACGGAAGTTTTACGAATATACTGTCGGTATCGCCATAGATAACCTCAAATCCGAGTTCCTCTGCCATTTTTACCGCACGCTTTATGAAATAACGCCCCCATGCCGTTGTTGCCTCAGCGCATTCTCGTTTGTAAAATTTCGCGGCGCTCCACCCGGTGTATCCATAAAAGCTGTTCGTGAGGATTTTGATACTTTGCTGCTGTATATCAAACAACCGATATTCATCTGAATTCTTGTCATACTTCTTCATTTCGGTCTTTATCGCCTTTCTTCTCGCAATCAAATCACTCATTATCCGCTTGAAGAAGCCATCTGGCGCCTTTCTGAATGCGTGCCCCACTTCCGGTGCTCGATGCACGTCATCTTCGGCCTCCGGCGATGACACGAAAGTATCCGGCGAGACGTTAAAAGAGATCATGATGGTCGGATACATGGAAGAGAAGTCGAGTGCGATGACATCTTCGTGCAAACCCTTTTCGGGTGGTAGCACGAAAGCACCTTCAAATGTCTTTTCAGCTCCTCCCTTTTGGGGTACCAGCTCTTCCCTTTTAAATGCTTCCGCGGTTAAAAATGCTTCTACCTGACGACCTCTCCCCATCTTTGCTAACTCATCTAAGGGATAGCCAATCATCCTGGAAAGCTCAATTTGCAGTGGCAGCATCTTCTCCGCGATGCCCAGTGTGCTCACCGCATCTGCCTTCGAGTATTCATAGAGCTGCTCTCGCATAGAAGCATTGAACCAGCATTCGTTAATCTCTCGCGGTGATAAATTCACCCGCTCACTTTTCTGCACAACGCCAAGAAATTCTGCTACATTTTCTAATTTCTTCACCTTCACGCTGCCCAAGTCACGTTTTGCGAGCTTAAAAAGGTCAACGTTCAGTCTACCGGCGATATTTACACTGGGCAACATCCCTCCTCTCCCATAATGAACCGTGCTGCCATCAGCGCCTACGGTCAATCGAATACCATGCAATCTCGCCCGCTCCCTTATATATTGCCAATCAAAACCATCTGTGTTATATCCTACGATGATTTCCGGCTGGAATTGGTCGACGAAATTCAAAAAATCTCTTAATACCTTTGCATCGTCCCCCGCCTCGTATTCCTTATCACTTAACACAAATAACTTCGATTTTATTCCCGCGCCCTCGTGATATGCCACCGAGATGATTATTATAGGGTCTCTCCGCGGCGATGGCATGCCATGCCCACCTCTGGTAGCCATCTCGCAATCAAAAGCAAGAACTTTAAGCGCGGGCAACTCGCCTCCGTCCATCTCGTTGTACGACACGTTTGAAGCAAGGATGGCTTCTCGCCTTGGAGTATTAGCGTAGTCCCACTCTATTTCTTCGCCTTCCACGCATACACCGTCGAGAGGTCTGAGCCGTTTGTCTATCAAGTACCGAATTGCAAATAGAATATCTGCTTCAAACACGGTAAGACCCACCTTCCTGACTTCCTCGCGCAGCAGTGGAACATGTCTCGGATGTGTAGTGAAAATTTTCAATCCGCTCCGATCAACACCAAGCAATTTCTTCTGGCAAAATTCTACCCGCTTAACGCTTATTTCCGCTCCCTCGCTATATATACGAATTTCTTCTATCAGCCTCTTTTTTTCTTCTCTATCATACTCGTGATCATAGGAGTGGGAGTAAGAATAAGGAAAAGCATAAAAGTAAGGCTCGAAATTTGTATCTAACACAATGAAGTCCGCACCTTCTTTACTCTTGCACCACAGTCTTATCACGGGCTTATCTTGCCCATCTTCGTCTTTTTCCGTTCTGTAATCAATATCCAGTAGAAACCCCTCTCTCTTCATCGTTCTTTGTTTTGGTTAGTATATTCTTTGATATTAGTATATAGAAATCAGATCGGTTAGTTTTAGTTCCTCTGATACTTTTAAATTAGCGTAGGTTCTTTTATGAAAGAGAGGTTTATGAGGTGCATTTTTGTTTTAGAGGAGCAGACAATAGGTAAAATTGCCGCTGGTGAGGTCGTAGACAGACCGGCATCGGTGGTTAAGGAATTGATAGAGAATTCCATAGATGCGGGAAGCAGCCATGTGATTGTGGGGGTGGGTAATGGCTATATCCAAATAACAGATGATGGATGTGGTATAAGTGAAGGAGACGTGGCGGTTGCATTTGAGAAGCATGCAACCAGCAAAATAAAGAAGATTGATGACCTGACTGCCTTACGGACGCTTGGATTCCGTGGTGAAGCATTGCCAAGCATAGCTGCTGTGTCAAGGATAGAGCTGAGCACAAGGCATGAGAGCGAAGAGGTTGGCACGTATCTGAAAGTGGACGGCGGCGTGATAAAGGAAAGAAGAAGAATAACCCGAGGGGGTGGCACGACCATAGAAGTCAAAAGCCTGTTTTACAACCTCCCTGCAAGAATTGGGACCTTAAAATCGAAATCCACTGAATTACGGCACGTCGTGGAGGTGTGCATAAATTATGCAGTCATCTATCCGGAGATAAAATTTGAGCTCGTTCATGAGGAAAACCCCATAGTAAGCACGGTAGGTACGGGAAAGATGTTGGACGCCATTGTCAATACGTATGGAAGTAGCGTTGCGAAAGGGCTGATCGAACTGAAAGAGCCGGATTTTCCACAGCATCAGCATGTCGCCACCATCAGCGGCTATATCTCCAAACCGTCGTTATCTTACGGCACAAAAAAGCACCTCTTCACGTATGTAAACAGACGGTTCGTGAGGAGTGAGGTCATGGAGAAAGCAATAAAGAGAGGGTATGGGTCCTTGTTACCGAAGCATGCTTATCCTTTTGCGGTTATTTCACTTTCTATCGACCCGGGCGAAATAAACGTGAACATCCATCCAAAGAAGCGTGAAATAAGTTTTTACCATGCTAATGACGTCTTCCAATTTATAACTAATGCCGTCGCCACAACGTTACGCCACGCGGATTTAATTCCCGAAGTTGTTCAACGAGAGGACGGTATAGAAGCTGGTGCTGGCGATTTCTTTGGTATCCCGAAATCAAAAAAAGCAGCCATAAATGTTCAAACTTCATTTCAAGAAGACATAGAGGAAGACAAGTACACTGAGAAGGAAAGAGGTGGCGGCTGTTTAGACCTACGTTCTGCTCCGTTATATCAGGTTCTCGATAGCTATATCATAGCACAGAGTGACGAGGACGACGTGATCATGATAGACCAGCACGCTGCCGCTGAACGAATAAATTATGAGAAGTTGATAGAGAAATACGGGGGGCGAATAGACAAGCAAACACTTTTGAGACCGTACATGCCTGACCTCAGTCCACATCAACTCTATTTACTCAAGGAAAATGAGAATGTGCTTAGAGAGATGGGATTTGACATAGAGCGGCTTGGCGATGACAGTTATGTTATACGGGCGATACCAGTAGTTTTTCACGGTATGATCGGGGAGGAGGAGATGACAGAAGTAATAACGCGATTAGTGGAGGAGCGAGGTAAAAAAGAGGAGCGAATAAAGGTTTTATTCAGCACTGCAGCGTGCAAAGCGAGTATAAAGGCAGGCGAGAAACTGTCTTATGAGGGTATGCGGGAGATCGTGGAGCGATTGAAGATCGCGAAGATACCGTTTACATGCCCGCATGGAAGACCGACGATGATAAGAATGAGCAAGAAGGAGATAGAGAAGAGGTTTAAGAGGCGGTAGCGGACGTAACGTAAATGATAAGAAAGGAAGTGATAGTGGACACAAATGCACTGCTGATACCCGGCGAATTTGGTGTTGATATATTTGAAGAGCTGGAGAGACTGGGCTATGTGCATATAATCGTGCCGAGAATGGTCTTGACCGAGCTGGATATGCTCAGAGATAGACCGGGATTGAAGGGCAAGGAGAAGATAGCTGCAACTGTGGGGTATTCTTTAATACGTAAGTATACAGATGCGTCAGAACAAGAACGCATGTCTACAGGATGTACGATCTCAATAGAGGAGGGAGAGAAAGGAGAGGAGGATACTGACGAGATGATCGTAGAGTTAGCGAGGAAGAGAAAGGCAGCGGTCCTTACTAACGATGAGGAGTTGAGGACGAAATTGTCACAAGCGGGTATAGTAACGGTGTATTTGCGAGGCAGGAATAGATTGGAGGAAAGCGAATAAAAGAGGAGATCGCGGACCTCGTCACCGATATGAAAAATATCTCAGAACTGATGGTTGGGCTCTCGTATTCCGCCGTAAGGTTTTATAGCAAAGAGATAGCGAAGGAAGTGAAGGATTTGGAAGAGTCAATGGATCGGATGAAGGAAGAGCTGGAGATTTTAGTGATAGAGGCGGCGCGCGGGGTGACGAAACGGAGCAATTTCGCGGAGTTCCGGGGCTTACTGCACATCGCGTGGTCTTCGGAAATAGTATCCGATGCGGCGTATGAGATTGCCGACGTGGTGCTCCGTGATCTTCCCTTGCATCCGGTCTTTTTAGCTTCGCTCGAAGAATCCGACGAGATAATCTTGAAGATGGAAGTAAAGAACGCGGACATATTTGACAGGACGCTCAAGGGGTTGAGAATAGAAACTCGAACCGGAATGTTTATACTGGCAATTCGCAGAAGAGACGGCAGATGGGTTTATAATCCGGCAGGCGATGCGGAGATACGGAATGGCGATTTGTTAATTATGCGTGGCCCACGAGAGGGCGAAGAGAAAATGCGAGAGATTTGCGGGGGTTAAAAATTAAAAATAGGCGGGCGCAATCAAGAACAAGACGATGTTTATAATGCCGTGCGATACACTCACGCCGTAGAGTGACCCTGTTTTCCGTACTACTACCGAAAAAATAAAGCCCACGCCGCCTGCAAGCAGAACATCAAGAACGGAAAGGTTGCCGATGTGCAGAAACCCGAAAAGGATAGATATAAAAACAATGCCCGGGAACCCCATTGTCCTCGTTGCGTGGTACTGCATCAGCCCGCGGAATGCCAACTCTTCGA
>JAENXH010000041.1 GCA_016649585.1 Methanosarcinales archaeon | reverse complement strand
CATCATTCCTTGACCGTCCGGTGTGCATCCTTCCGCCTGCGTCCTCACCTATTTCCCGTATCACTACAGATTCGATCGCCGTGTGCACATCCTCGTATGCGGAGAGTTCATGCTCAATAAAATCCTCTCCCCTCTCTTCTATGTCTGCCAAGCAGTTCAGAATGGCCGCCGCTTCAGCCTTCTTTATGATACCGCGCTCCTTTAACATCACCACATGCGCCTTGTCCACAAGGATATCCGCATGAAATAGCCATCTGTCGGCTTCCAGTGACAAAATGTAATCTTTTTGCATTTTATTTTGTGTTTGTTTTCTTTTCACCTTAATTTTCTTTTATCATTTACTTTCAAGTTCTTTTCGGAAGCATAAATTAAAATCCCTCCTAAAACACGAACATCTCAATCACTCATGCCAATCGCCATTAAATATCCGCGAGCCCGTTCTGTTTTTGGGTATCCGTTTACAAGTTTCCAAAAGTCGGGTCCGTGTCGTGGCACTTTCAAGTGTGCAAGCTCATGCACCACAACGTAATCATGCACAAATTTCGGCATTTTCAGAAGGCGATCTGAAATCCTGATTGTTTTGTTTGTAGTGTTACAAATCCCGAAGGTGCGTGCATTCTGCTCGGTCGTATAGCATATCTGCACCCAGGAGAGTTCCCCGGAAAAATACCGCTTGTTTAGTTCACGCGCACGTTTTTCCAGCATTTCATCAGTATTATTCTCCATGAGTTCCTTTTTACGACGCTGTGCTTCAAACCGCTTCTTCGCCCACTGAACATACCTGGATTCCTCCTCGCGTGAAAGCCCTATAGGAAGATATAAGTGGATGGCTCCGTCTACTTCACGCGCACTTATCGTTTTCTTTCTTCTTCGACTACGAATTATCTTGACGTCCATCCTTCGAAAAACATCATGTTTTAGGCCCGCGGAGAGTCCACTGTGGAACCACAGCATCGGGGAATGCATCTGCCCGTGGGATGTACGGCTTGAGATCAATTACTGGAGAGCCTTCTAACGCATCAAGCCCTTTCACCAATAAAATATTCCCTTCCATCTTCACCAGTTCCACTACGCATAATCCAATCGGATTCGGTCTGCTTGGACTCCTCGAAGCGAACACACCTACTTCCGGCGATCCCTGATGCCTCCGTGGAATTACTCTTAGCACACCTCTTTCCTCCTCTGTATCCCGTAAATGGAACCAGTAGAGGATGAGAATATGTGAGAAGGTATCCAACCCGTCCAAGCCGTCACAAAATTCATCAAAAATTCTTATCTTAGATACTCCTCTTTCGTCCACCTTCTCCACAACACCAATGAACCGCAACATGACTTTTTACCTGAAGGACGAGGAGAGCAGTGCTCCGCCCACTGCACCTATGTACTGTGGATACAGTGGCACAATCACATCAAATCCCAGTACATCGTTCATCGCTACCGGCACGCCTTCAACCAAAGCAGTGCCGCCAACCTCTATTGCAGGCTGTCTGAGGTCTATTTCCTGTAACAACTGCTCTTTTACCTGTTCCACGACCGAATGGCAAGCCGCAGCCGCAACATCTTCCTTCCTCGCTCCACTTGATAATGCTGATACAAGGTCCTGAATACCAAAAACGATGCAATAGCTGTCCGTCTTGACTTTAGTATAATCGCCTTCCAATGCTAACTTACCCATTTCCACCACATCGACGCCCAGTCTACGTGCTACCATTTCAAGGAATCTTCCTGAAGCGCCAGCGCATATCCCGCCCATTGTGAAGTTATCAGGAATGCCATCATATGCCGTGATTATCTTATTGTCCATACCGCCAATGTCGATGATCATAGCTTCCCCCTTCTCGATGCCCGCAAGATACATTGCAGCCTTCGCGTTCACCGTCAGCTCCTCCTGCACCAGATCCGCTTTGAAATGCTCACCTACTGCATGTCTGCCATAACCAGTGGTCCCCAGAGCCTCTATATCCTCCCGCTTCACGCCTGCAATTTCCAGTGCTTCTGCAAAGACTTTTTCTGCTGTTTTTACCACGTCCCTTGATGGTGTCCACGTAGCACCTAACACCTCGTTATCCTGCATTATCGCTGCCTTTGTGGTTGTCGAACCGGAATCTATGCCCGCAGTAAGCCCCTCTTGCACCGTCCGCTCCAAGATCCATCTCCGTCTCACTATCGTAACCAGTGCTTCCATTCTCGTCAGTAACTCACCCGCCTTTGTCCGTTCAGAAAAAGGATACATAACAATGGGCAGATTTGTCTTTTCCTGTATGATCTTCCGGATTTCTGTCCGTATAACCGCCCCCCGCGGACATTTGTGACACCCTGCCAGGAATACCGCGTCAGCATCGCTTAGCCCTTCCGACACGGCGTAGCCTCGCGCCAACGCCACACTTAATCCCAGGCTCTTCTTCATGTCATAGCCAAATTCGTCCACCTTCTCTTTTACATAGTCCAGGTCAACTTCGGGCACATATAGCTCTGCACCCACTTCTGCCGCAGCTTTCTCTATCTCATGCTGCACGTTTCCATAGATGGTGCCACAAGAGACTTGTGCTATCTTTATCCCTTCCTCCCCTCCTTTGGCCTTCTTCGTCTTCCCCATAGTTTTCTTATTAAACATTGCATTGTAGATCGGGATTTTAATTAAACATTACGCTTTTTTCAATGCCGCCGTTCAATATCGCTCAACAACTATTTTTAGCGCCGTTCACCTCACCACGGGACTTGCTTCTTTCCTATCTTAAAGCCGATGTAGTTTGTAAACAGATGCAATAGCGGGGTAATAATAATAACCGCAAGGATGATATTCAGGGAGAAGGATTCAGTAAACCACTCTCGTGCAAACAGGAACAAAAACAGCCAGGCACCAGCCACGAAGTCCAGTTGATCCATCAAAGGGAAAGGCGCACCCCGTTTTAGCCCAACCCGCCGCTTTATGAGACTCCCCAGCAGGTCCCCAAGCATTGCACCCGCAGATAAGCAAAATAACGTCACTAAAAAGAAGGGAAAGATGCCGAAAGAAGGCAGATTTAAATATTCGCTCAAAAATAGATGCTGAACGATGCCGACGAGGAAGCCGCATGAGATGCCCTTTACGAGGCCTTCATATGTCTTTCCATCACCCAGCAATCTGCTCTTACCCCAGTAAATACCTCTATCTATGGGTGTTTTACCGCCAAAGAACGCAGCACTCGGATTCGGTATGTACGCGGGCAGCATCAGCCATATTGCAACAATGATGGTATCTATAATGGGGTTCATGATGCTTTTCTCTTAGTCTTACGAATGTAGCTACAATATCAAATATTTTCAGTACGAAACAAATCACTCAGCACTTCGTCATATTCAGTCGCTACGATGCCATTAAAAATGGTATGCATAACCGCGCCGGGTAATTCGTAACCCTCAAAGGGCGACCACCCACATTTCGTATACAGATGTTCACTGCTGATTTTCACTTGCTTCTGCAAATCTAAAATCGTCAAATTCGCCCTTTTTCCTACCTCTATACGGCCTCTGTCGTTCAAGCCCAAGAATAGAGCAGGATTATACGCGCATACGCGTGCTATATGCGTCGGATGGACGTCACAATCTACGATCAGCCAGGATACAAAGTTACCATACGTGTCTAAATTAGGGACGCCGGCAGGCGCTTCTAAGATATCCTGTGCTTTTTCCTCATTCGTGTGTGGTGCATGGTCGGTCGCCAAAAAGTCTATTTGGCCTTCTTTAAATGCCGCCAGCAACCGCTGCCTGTTTTCTTCGGTTCTCAACGGTGGATTCGTCTTTAAAAACGACTTTTTAGCCACTACATCGTTCTTGGTAAAAAACAGATGATGTGGTGTGACTTCACAGTGAACGTTTTTGTATTGTCTTAGAATACCCACGGTATCGTAAACAGATACATGTGCGATGTTGATTTTAATGTCGCTTAAAGCCGAAGCGGAAGATAAAACATGCTTGACCGCAGACAATTCCGCTTTATCCGGTCTCAGCTCGGAATGGAGTTCTTTGTGCTTTTTTTCTACTTTCCCTCCAGATTCAAATTCTTCTCTTATACTGTCTATGATACCTTGGTCTTCACAATGAATGACGGCGGGCTTGGAAGTTGCTTCCACCGCCTTAACTGCTTTTGGTAATGTCTCCTCATCTATGTGCAATCCGCCAGTCGTCTCAGAAAGGTATATTTTATACGCTACGACCTCGTTTTGCATATCTGCAAGTGCATTCAAATTGGATTCTGCAACACCACCGTGGAAAAATATGTCAATCAAACCTTTCGACTTGGCGCGTGCGAGTTCCTTCTTTTCTCTTATTCGCTCTGCATTTATGCCTGGCAAAGGAGTATTCGGCATGTCAACCACAGTGGTTATACCGCCATGAAGTGCAGCCGCGGTGCCCGATTTGAAATCCTCCTTGTAATCCCACTTATGACTGCTATCTTCCCGCAAATGCGCGTGTAAATCAATAAACCCTGGGAAAATGAGACCTCTTCGAATTTCTATCTTCCGTTCGCCTTTTAGACCTTGCTTTTTTAGCGCTGTAATATTCCCACCATCAATGCCTATCTGAGCCTCGTGTATCCCTTCTGGATTTACCACGTTACCCTCAACAACCAGCTCATGGAGCATGTTTTTTAAATAAGGAAGTAAAATAGAAAAGATAAGGGGGAGATGAGGATATGTTTCCAAACAAAAAAGTTCAGAGTCTGGTGGGAAGGAAGATACACGTGGAGATGAAAGGTGAGCAGTGCGTGCTGGAGGGTGTGCTGAAATCGGTGGACGATTATTTGAATCTACATCTGAGTGGAGCAAGCGAGATATTGGAAGGTGAAAAGAAGAGGTCGCTTGGCTCCGTAATACTCCGGGGCAATAATGTAGTGCTTATAAATCCACTACTGAAGGAATGAATGAGAAAACGGTAAAGAGGAAGAGAATAGGCATTATCGGCGTGGGTAACATAGGGTCATCTATCCTCCGAGGGCTATTGGCTGCAGATGAGGGCAGGTCGAGCGGTAAGATATTTATAAGCGACGTAAGAAGGGAGAACCTCAAATCTTTAGAGAGCGAGCAAGGATCACGAGTTGTTGCATGCGAGAGTAATGGCGAGTTATCGAAGAAATCGGACGTGATAATTTTGGCGGTCAAGCCAAACGATGTGGACGGGGTCGTGAAGGAGATCGCTCCGTTTATGGATGAAGATAAGATACTCGTATCTGTGGCTGCCGGCGTGCCAACGGGCGCGGTCGAGCGTGATCTTGGCGAAGGAAAGAAGGTAATTCGTGTGATGCCAAATATAGGCGCGCTTGTAGGCGAATCCGTAACGGCGATGTGCAGAGGTGCATATGCCAGGGATGAGGATGAAGCAATAGCGAAGGAGATTTTAGGTGCGATTGGAACTGTTTATAGCGTGCAGGAGACGGATATTGACATTATTACGGGATTGAGCGGCAGTGGCATCGCGTTCTTTGCTGCGGTAATCGAAGCAATGGCTGCTGGGGGCTTATATGAGGGTTTACCGCATGATGTGTCACTCGCCATCTCTGCCAAGACCGCACTGGGAGCTGCGAAAATGGTCCTTGCTGGATACGAGCCGTCAGCGATAAAAAAGATGACTGCTTCCCCCGGCGGGACGACGATAAGAGGACTTTACGCGATGGATGCGAAAGATGTGAAGGCAGCGATGATGGAAGCGGTAATTGAAGCAACAAAGCGGGCACGGGAAATATCGAGCAAAGCTCAATAAACTTAAATGTAAAATAAGAAGTGCAATCGGGCGGGCGCAAATGAAGAATGAATTAATCGCTCAGGTATTGGGAATATTGAAGGATGCGGGATTTATCGTATCACGTAGATGCGAGGCGAGGAGTTTTGATTTAGCGGCGCGGAGAAGCGAAATAACCTTGCTGGCAAAGATAATGCGTAACATTGACGGGATAAGCGAGGATGTAGCAAGGGATATAAAGCGTGTAGCATTCTGCTTACTTGCTTCTCCGCTTGTTATAGGGGAGAGGAAAGGTGCTTCCTTGTTGGAAGACGATGTTATATATCATAGATACGGTATTCCTGCCTTAAACACGCATACACTATACGATTATTTTGTTGAAGGAGTTAATCCATACGTTTATTCTGCCACCGGAGGAGTGTATGTTGATATAGACGGAGAAGCGATGAGGGGGGCACGGGAGAAGAAGGAATTATCCCTGGGCGATATCGCTTCTGAATTAGGCGTTTCGCGGAGGAGTATTAGCAAGTACGAGGAAGGCATAATGAGTACGACAATAGAGATCGCACTGAAGCTTGAAGAGATTTTAGATACCGCACTCATAGAACCCTTAGAGGTTTTAAACACTGAATTGGAAGAGCCTTCTCCAGAGGTATTAACGGGTGGAGTGGAAGAAGCGGCTTCGAGCTTAGAGAAACATATTCTATGTATGATGGAAGAGATAGGGTTTGAGGTATTTACAACGGCTCATGCGCCTTTCAGTGCGGTTTCTTTTCCCGAGCCACCGTCAAAAGCACGAGGCGAGTGTGCGAAAATTCTCACCGGGGTGAGTGAATATACGGAGCGAATGATAAAAAGAGCGAGAATAGTAAGCAGTTTATCGCAGGTTACGAGAACGAAGTCGGTATTCGTAGTGAATGGGAATATCAAGTACGTGCAAATAGATAATACGGTGTTGATAGGGAAGGATGAGTTGAAACGAATAAGGGACCCGGAAGAGTTCACGAGTGTGATGGAGGAGCGGACGAAGAGCTAATTAATTAATGCAAAATGTAAAGTGCAAAGTGGAAATTGACCATGAATAAAGTAGCCATAGTAATGGGCTCGAAGAGCGATCAAGCGGTGGCGGATAAAGCGATAAAGGTGTTGGAAGAGCACAGCATTCCTTATGAGGTACAGGTCATCTCCGCACACCGGAATCCAGAAGGGCTGGACAGATATCTAAAGGAAAGTGGTGATGTATCAGTGATCATAGCGATTGCAGGGCTATCTGCGGCTTTGCCTGGGATAATCGCGTCGAAAACTGAAAAGCCAGTCATTGGTGTTCCGGTAAGTGGGCCGTTAATGGGCATGGATGCACTACTGTCTATGGTTCAAATGCCTCCTGGTGTTCCAGTGGGCGTGGTGGGCATAGACAACGGCAAAAATGCGGCTTTGCTCGCGTTGAGGATACTTGGAGTGTGATATTGAAGTAAAAAGTTGACGGATTGATACAAATGGAGATATGAAAAAGATATACTTGGATACAAATGTATGGTGTCGTCCGTTCGATAAGCCTTCTGAAAGGATAGCAAAGGAAGCAGAAGCATTTTTGAAAATATTGGAAGAAGTTTCCTCAAAAAGATATACCATAACAGGATCTGTTGTTTTGGATGTCGAAGTTGGGAATATAGAGGAAGGGGAGAAGAAAGTAGCAGTAGAAGGGTTAATGTCTACCTTCGTACCTCAAAAAGTACTTGAAGTTTCAGAGTCGAAGCAGAGAAAAATTATGAGAGCCACGGGGCTGAAGATACCAGATGCGTCTCATATAACCTGTGCAATCAGAGGTCAATCGGAATTTTATATCTTGCGATGATGAGCTATTAAGAAAGAGCAAAGAAATAGAAAAGCGATATGGAATTAAAGTATGTAGTCCAATTGAATTTATTAGATTAGAAGGGAGGGAAAATGGCGACAAAGGCAGAGGATGTGAAAATTATGGAGAAGGCACTGAAGGTTACTAAAAAGGAATTGAGCCCAATGGAATATGCGAGATTCTTGGCGATTATAACACCAAAAGTTGGCGATTCTGTGAGAGAGATAAGGAAATTTAGAGATACAATTACCGAAGAAGAGTTTTTGGCGATATTAAGGAGAAAAAGGGCTGAAATTATACCGTAAGATTTTCCAAAATTTGGAAATAATTAGCAAAAAGTCACAGTCTTCTCCACGTATAAACGAACCTTTGAAACGCAGTGGCATTGCAGAGAAGTGCGAAGATAAATATTGCCCAGCCGAGGAAGGAGAAGCTTAACGGTCCAGATGCTGGAAACTGATACGGATATGCCAGCATGAGAAACGTTGCACCGATTATGAGCACAATGCGGTCGGCTCTGCCAAGCAATCCTCCGTACATTCTGTTCAGACCTACTGCCTGCGCCTGCGTGCCCATGTATGAGGAGAGCAAAACGCCGACAATCGCTATAATGCCGATTTCCCAGCTTACATATCCGCCAAAGACAATGCCGCCGATAATGAACATGTCTGAATAGCGGTCAACCACATGGTCAAGGAAATCCCCCTTTTTGTTTGCGTTACCGATTTCACGAGCAACAAGACCGTCTAAACCATCCAAAAGGGCATTCAGGCATACGAAAACGCCAGCGAGTAACAAAAGAAGAGTTAAAGACGTGCTCTTGCGGGAAAGAAAGAAAAATACGCCGGCGAGTAGTGCGAAGAAGAACGAGAGAAGGGAGAGGAAATTAGGCGAGATACCTCGGGCAGCGAAAAATCGCGCAGTCGTTCTTACAAAACCACAATTATCTACAAAGGCACGCAAGAGAGAATCAAGGACCATTTTACACAACACTTTTTCTTTTTTGTAAAAAAGAAAACCTGTGCTAAAAGAAAAAACAATAGTTTTTGCAATTTGCATTTTTCACTTTTCATTGTCAATCACCGTCAGGTGATGAATCGGGTCCAGTCCACAGACCCTGGCTTATA
>JAENXH010000040.1 GCA_016649585.1 Methanosarcinales archaeon | reverse complement strand
CACACGCCTTCTCCCTTCGCGTTGACGATTCTCCCTGCATCTACTTCGGAATAATCATACTTTATATCCAGCAAACCGCCGCATTTACCGCAGGTGTATACTATATCATCCTTGGAAAAGCGTGCGCCGCATCGTATGCATTCTACCTCGTATTCTTTCATGGCTAAACCTTCACGTCAATGGTATGTATTTAATGATAGAGAGAATAAAAATATAAAGGAGGCGTGCGTTTATGATTTTCGTTCAATAAAGTTGCAATCTTTGGTAAATAAGGTTGATAAGTTATACACAATTGCAAATCGAGCCACGAGCTAACTAACAATCAGGATCATCGAGAAGCTCGCTTAAATCGCTTATAACAAATTCATCATCCTCTTTTCTTACCTCATCCGTTACGTTCCTTTTTCGCGCTCTATCCAGATAATACGCAGTTATGCCGATCTTGCGTGGATTGAGAAAATCAAACACCCAATGGTCACCGGTATGAACAACCGCCTGTGGCTTCACGTCCAGAATCTCGCACACGCGTGCAAAGAACCCGTTTGTCTTCTTTACCTCGCCGAAATCAGACGTTGCCGAGAACACATGCGAAAAGAATCTTTTGATAGGTTCAATCTGGAATTCGATGAATTCATTTGCCGCATTTGAGCTTAATATCAGCTCGTAGCCTTCTTCTTCCAGCACGGCCAAAACACTTTCTACTTCTTCGTATATCATTATCTCGTCTTCGTATTTCTTGAAGAGCCGCTCGTACGGGATGTCCAGGTCGAACTTCCGCAGCCAGTAATCTATGTTATACCACTCTATCCGGTGCTCCCCGATCTTATCATACTCGCTCTTTACATATTCAAATGCCTGCTCAAAGCTCAAACCTTCCTTCTCTGCATAAGCCTTCGGGATTCCTTGCAGCCAAACGCAATCTACAAATCCAGGGCTCACTAACGTGCCGTCAACGTCAAAAGAGACCACTTTTATGTCTTCCCGTGCTTGCCCAGCTCGTAACATCTTCTCACTACTTCCCCTTCAGGTGGAATACATATGCAAAACCCCTCTTATCCAACGGTATAATCTCATCCAGAATTCGCTCAACTTCTGCCCGCGTGCACCCACCTGCGACTACCTCGCCCTCGAGTATCGCAAACCAGGCATTCCTCAGCCCTATCTTTGATAAGCATCTACCATACGTCCGTGCATGAACTTTGCCCATCTCCTGATGATAAACACTTAAAAGGCTTGGATCCTTCTTAATCCGCCCGTCTATCTTATCTCCATATTTCAGTCGCGTCGCTTCACTGCTCAAATATGCTTTTAAGCGCTCTTCGTCGCTATCTTTTATCTCCACCCACGGAAGAGAGGTAATAATGCCAAATCTCGCTTTCGCTTCTTGATACCTCTCTTTCAAATCTCGTCGAATACCCGGACCGAAACTGACGGGGGAGGGAATCAAGATGCCATCGTAGATAATTTGACCTTTAAAAGGCAGAAGAACTGCTTTGAGGTAAACCGGAAGTTTTTGGCTAACGATATTCTGGAAATCACTCACAAGTGCAAGCACACCATACGCCTTTGGTGGCGAACGGTTATCGAGAAAGATCGCATACTTCTTGAGATAGCGGAACAAATAGAACTCAGCCTTAAGGAAGTTATTCCAACTGCGAACTATCTCCAACTCGTCCTGCGAGAAATTGAAAAGGTTCTCCTGCACAAAAGCATCAATCAATTCTGGTTGCTCGTATAAGGCTTCTCTGATTTTGTTTATCTCTTTGGATGGTAATTGCATGAACTCGTCAACGGTGGTTACGCTCCTAATTATGCCTTTTTGCTGGTTTGTGTAAACGAGCAATGCCCGATACAGTTTATAAAACAGTTTAGTATCCTCTTCTGATTGTTTCATGTTTCTATTCCCCCTCCCTCGCTGAGCCACACATCAAAGTCTATGGGGTCCTTATGCCAAAGTTCTTCTTTCAGTGCTGCATTCAACCTTAAACTCTTTTTATAGGCTTCGTTTTTCGCGCGATACCTTTGGCAATCCAATTCTTCAGGAGAACGATATTACCCCTTTCGCTGCCTCCAATCCCTTACCTTCCTCTTCTATAAACTTATTTTCCATCAATACCTGTTCCAATACCTCGATAGTCCTCAAAATTTCCGTGCTTGTTATATTCCCCATCGAGGCTATCCTGAAGATCTTACCTTTCAGTTCTCCCTGCCCTCCTGATACGACTACACCTTTTTTCCGCATACCGCCTCGCAGTTGCTCATCGGTGATGCCTTTCTCCAGTGGCATGTTTATCGCAGTAACGGTATTCGAGTAATCGCTTACTTCGTTCAGCTTCGGGAATAAGCTCAGCCCCAAGCTCGTAACTGCCGCTCGAATCGACTTTGACAGTGTTCGGTGCCGTTTGATACGTTTTGCCATGCCTTCTTCTTTTATTATTTCTAACGCTTCATGTAGCGCGAAGAACAGAGGCAAAGCCGGCGTGTAAGGTGTTTGTTTCTTCTTATAACTCTTCTTATACGCAACAAGGTCCTGATAATAAGGTCTGCTTGGGTTTTCTTCCATCAACTCCCACGCCCTTTCGCTAATTGAGAGTGCTGCCAATCCTGGCGGCATACCCAGACATTTCTGCGAGCCCACAATCGCGATGTCCGCGCCAAATTCGTCCACGGGAACGTTATCTCCGCCTATTGACGTGATGCAATCAAGCACGAAAATAGCATCGTGCTTCTTCGCAAGTTTCCCCACTTCCTTTGCAGGATTGAGTATGCCGACGGAGGTTTCATTATGCGCCATCGTAACGACCTTAGGTGTGGGGCTATTCTCCAAAGCTTCCTTTACCCGTTCTAATTCTATCGAATGTCCCCATTCGAAATGAACAGGTGTAACATCCGCTCCATATCGCTCTGCAATCTCTGTAAAACGCTCGCCAAATTTGCCGTTCGCTATCGTTACACATCTCATCTCCGTTTTCCCAGCGTCATTCGTCCTCTTGATAATATTCCCTACAGCTGCTTCCATTGCGCATGTCCCTGACCCGCTGAGCACGAAGAGGTCATTCCTCGTTTGAAATATGTTCTTAAGGTTCTCGACGATCTCGCCGTATATCTGTGAGAATTCGTCTCCTCGGTGGGTTATCATCGGCTTTGCCATCGCTTCTCGAATACGGGCTATCACAGGTACCGGTCCCGGGATCATTAACAACTCTTCTTCCATTTTAATCGCACTATTTTTTTCTTTAAAGCATATAAAAGCCTGACACTTTAGCTTTTATTTTAATTTATACTGATAACATAATAAATGAATAGGAGAATAGATGGGAAACGAAGAAGAGAAAGATAAATCAGTGATATTACGGGTAGCCGAGGCGTATCATCGAGATGCCGGTAGATGGATAGCACGAATGGATACGGAGACGATGCGAGCGCTGGGGCTCATACCCGGGGATGTAGTAGAGATAGAGGGTAGGAGTATTGCCACAGCTATTGTGCATCCCGCCTATTCGCCGGATAGTGGTAAGTCAATCATACGCGTAGATGGCAATATAAGAAACAATGCTGGCGTCGCCATAGATGATAAGGTGAGAGTGAAGCAGACAAAGGCGAAAGGGGCAAAAAGAATCACGCTTGCACCTACACAACCGATAAGAATTGCCGGTGGCGAACGATACTTATTAAGCAGATTGAAAGGTGTGCCAATTACAAAAGGGCAAATCATAAGGATTGAATTGTTGGGCAAACCTGTTTCTTTTGTCGTTACTAATACCGTACCCGCGGGCACGGCAATTCCAAATATAGATACGGAGATTGTGCTTCGTAAGGCGAGGGAAGAGAAGGTAGGCGTTCCTCGTGTGACTTATGAGGACATCGGTGGGCTAAAGCGGGAGATAGGGACGATACGGGAGATGATAGAATTACCGCTTCGGCATCCTGAACTGTTCGAGCGGCTGGGGATAGAGCCTCCAAAAGGTGTTCTATTGCACGGACCGCCGGGAACTGGGAAGACATTGATAGCGAAAGCAGTGGCAAATGAGACCGATGCCAATTTCCATTCGATTTCTGGTCCTGAGATAATGAGCAAATTCTATGGGGAAAGTGAACGACATTTACGAGATATATTTGAGGAAGCGGAAAAGAACGCTCCTTCTATTATTTTTATTGATGAGTTGGATTCAATAGCGCCGAAGCGGGGAGAGACAACCGGGGAAGTGGAACGAAGGGTAGTCGCTCAGCTTCTCTCTTTAATGGACGGTCTTGAATCGCGTGGGCAGGTGGTAGTAATCGGTGCTACGAATAGAGTCAATGCGCTTGATGAGGCATTGAGAAGAGGAGGTCGTTTCGACCGCGAGATAGAGATCGGCATCCCGGACAGAAATGGTCGTGAAGAGATCCTGGAGGTGCATACGCGGGGAATGCCACTTGCGGAGGATGTAAATCTAAAAGAAGCCGCAACTCTCACGCATGGATTTGTCGGTGCAGACCTCGCGACGTTATGTAAAGAAGCTGCTATGCATGCGATCCGGAAAATACTACCGGAGATAGACATAGAGAAGGATATACCGCCAGAAGTGATGGAGCAGTTGACCGTTTCAAAGTACGATTTCAGTGAAGCGTTAAAAAATACAGAGCCTTCTGCGCTAAGGGAAGTATTTGTAGAAGTGCCGAATGTGAAGTGGGATGACGTAGGTGGTTTGGAACACGTGAAACAGGAATTAAAGGAGGTGGTGGAGTGGCCACTCAAATATGCTGAGGTGTTCTCTCAGTTAAATACAAAGCCGCCAAAAGGGATCCTTCTGTTCGGACCACCGGGTACCGGAAAGACGATGCTGGCAAAGGCAGTGGCAAATGAGAGCGAGGCAAATTTCATCTCGATTAAAGGACCAGAGCTCTTGTCGAAGTGGGTGGGGGAATCAGAGAAAGCGGCTCGTGAGATTTTCAGAAAGGCGAAGCAAGCGGCTCCCTGTATAATCTTCCTGGATGAGATTGATTCAATCGCACCGGTACGAGGTATGGGTTATGACTCGCATGTAACAGAGCGCGTCGTTTCACAGATATTAACTGAGATGGACGGATTGGAGGAGTTGAAGGATGTAATCGTTATAGCGGCGACAAACAGACCTGATATGGTAGATCCCGCATTGCTCAGACCTGGGAGACTTGATAGATTGATATACCTACAAATACCGGATAAAGAAGAGAGGCAGAAAATCTTCGAGGTTCATCTAAGAGGTAAACCACTTGGGGATGATGTAGCCATAGAAGATCTTGCGAACATGACTGAAAAATATGTCGGTGCAGATATAGCGGCCATCATTAAAGAAGCGGTAATGGCTGCTTTACGTGAGTTCCTCGCTTCTGGAATAACTGAGGAATACATGGGAGATGCCGTAAAGAACATCTTAGTAAAGAAGCAGCATTTTGAAGCTGCTATTAAGGGCGTGAAGCCGGCTACAACCCCTAAAGCACAACAGGAGTTTGAAGAGAAAGCGGAGGATTGGGTGAAACATGCTTATGCGTAAACTAATAATGATAGTAGGAGTAATGAACTAAAAATGGGGAAGCATCAAAAAAGAATAGCTGCACCTCGTAGCTGGAAAATAGAGAGAAAAACATCATACTGGGCGGTTAACCCAACACCGGGACCGCATCCAAAGGATAGAAGCATGCCCTTGCTTTTAATTGTGCGGGACATGCTGAAGTTAGCGGACAATAGTAGAGAGGCAAAGCGGATATTGAACGAAGGCAAAGTAATCGTCAATGGCAAAGTAAGGAAAGACCATAAGTTCCCGGTAGGCATCTTTGATATTCTTTCCATTCCTCTTGTAAAGGCTAATTATATGGTGCTCTTGGACAGGAAGGATAAGTTATCACTGGTGGAAATAGAGGAAGAAGCGGCATCGAAGAAGCTGTGCAGGGTGAACGGGAAGAGAATGATAGAAGAGGGTGCGATACAATTGAACTTGCATGACGGTCGAAACATCCTCCCCGGAGAGTCCGGCGCGGACATAAACACGCGTGACTCATTGTTGATTTCCATTCCTGATAATAAAATATTGCAGCACTTTGCGTATAAAGAGGGGTGTAAAGTGGTGGTGATTGGCGGGAAGCACTCAGCCCAGACAGGCGAAATAGAGGAGATACGGATAGTGCAAAGTTCGCAGCCGAATGTCGTGCGGATAAAAGCCACAGAAGGTGAAGAGAGCTTTGAGAGCCGCGAGGATTCCTTATTCGTAGTGGGCGAGGAAAAAATCGAGGTGCCAGGATTAGGTATAGCATAACTCAGGGCTATTTGGTATTATTAAACACCGGAAGCATCCAGGAAAGGAGAGTAAGGAAATGACAGAAAACCCGATGAGGAGAATAGAAGTGGATAAGGTAGTGATAAACATGAGTGTGGGCGAAAGTGGCGAGAAGTTAGCAAAGGCTGAGAAGCTGTTGGATTCCATTGCGGGTCAGAAATCGATTAAGATAACAGCGAAGCGAACCCTCCAGCCATTTAGTATAAAGAAAGGCGAAGCCATTGCGTGTAAAGTCACGTTACGAGGAGATCGAGCACGGGATTTCCTTAAACGCTGTTTTAAGATACAGAACAGACTTTTTAAGAGCCAGTTTGACACGTACGGTAATTTTTCATTTGGTGTTGCAGAGCATACTGACTTTGGCATCCGTTACGACCCGAAAGTGGGCATATATGGAATGGACATTTGCGCATCGTTAAAGCGGCCGGGGTATAGGATACAGGAGCGGAAGCTGCAAAAGAAGAAGCTGCCACAGAAGCAGAGAATAAACAGAGCTGACGTCTTTAGTTTTCTTGAGGACGAGTATGGCTTAGAGCTGGTGGAGGACGTAACGTAACCTTTCTCAGCTTGCCTTTCTTCATTTTGGACTAAAACAACAGAACAGAATAGAGTAGAGTAGAAAGAAGATAAGATAAGATCATGCACATCGGCGTTATCACCTGTGAAATTTTACGGAAAGAGATACGAGATCTGATCAGGGAGACCGGTGTGAACGATATTTTTTTCGTACTGCCCGAGACCCATAACCCCGTAATGACGGTACCAAAGCAAACAATAATTAACGACTTTTTGAGCGAGTTCAAAGAGGACGGCAGAGTAATAAAGACGAAGCGGATGGAGAAGATAGCGGAGGAAATCCATGAACGAGATCTGAAAGATTCAGTGATTATTAACGCGCTGGAGTTGCGCATGCATACGTATCCCGATGTCTTGCTGGCGGAGATAGAGCGAAGTATAACGGAACTGAGTACCGTTGCGGATGTTGTCGTTCTGGGCTATGGCCTGTGCGGGAATTCTGGAGTGGCCGTGGAGCGTGTAATCAACGCGGCATCTGTTCCGGTGCTCATACCGCGAGACAATAGCGGTGAGATACTGAACAACTGTGTCGAGATTGCACTGGGTATAGATAAGGTTCAGTCGTTGCGTGAAGAGGAGGTCGGGACGTTCTTCATGACTCCTGTGGGAGCGGCACTGATAAAAGAGCCGCAGGTGATTTTGGAATCGTCTATCAATATTACCGCAGGCCGAATGAACCGATTTGCCGCAATGGACACACCTCGCATCATAAAGCTCATGAAGAACCATTACAACCGGGTGGTGAAGGTCTGGTATTCCGAAGCGGACAAGAAGGACGAAGAATACGCAGAAACGGTTGAGAACTTAGCGCGGAAGTTCAATTTGGAAATAAAACTGGTGAAGGGGTCTTCAAAGATCATGTGCGATACTGTTAAAAAGCTGCACTAAACCGTTAAAGAAAAAGTTTTAGTTTCGCATTGGCATTTCAATTCTCATGGATCAGAATTTGACCGAGCGATTTTGGGAGATTGATCTCCTGCGCGGAATCGCGATAATTATGATGATCGTGTTCCATTTACTTTATGATCTGGATCATTTTGGTGCTTATAACCTCACGGGACATTCCGGCTTTTTGTTCTACTTTGCACGTGCAACCGCGACGATCTTCCTGCTGGTGGTGGGTATCTCACTCACGCTAAGTTTTTCACGGGCTACGAACCGACAAAAAACGAAGACAAAGTTATACCGAAAATATCTCAAACGGGGCTCAACGATTTTCGCGTGGGGGTTGGTTATCACCGTTCTTACTTGGGTCTTTTTGCGGGAAGGGTTTGTTGTTTGGGGGATACTGCATCTTATCGGGATCTCGATCATTCTGGCATATCCCTTGTTAAAATTCCGGTACTGGAATCTTTTGCTCGGTCTCTCCTTTATGGTCCTTGGATTGTTTCTGAAAAATGTATCAGTTGGGTTTCCGTGGTTACTGTGGTTAGGCCTTACACCAAACAGCTTTTATACCATTGACTATTTCCCGCTGCTGCCCTGGTTCGGCGTTGTGCTCCTCGGCGTAGTTATTGGCAACGCGCTTTATCCTGATTATACACGGAACTTTAAGCTTCGAGATCTCTCTCAATTTACGGGTATACGATTGTTTACCTTCTTAGGGCGGCATTCGTTGCTCATTTACCTGATTCATCAACCCGTACTCATTACGGTGCTTTACCTTCTGGGTTTTGTGGAGATCGGGATTTTAGCATTTTCTTAATCGTGAACAAAGTAGAAACAGTTAAAAAATTCGCGCGGAAGTTTAAATTGGATGTGAAAACGGTAAAGAGATCATCAAAGATTATGTGCGAGGCGTTGGAGTCTGAGGAGTTTAGATGAGCGTTTATTTCCTCGATTTTTTGTATGTGTTTAGCTCCTATAAACTATTCCAGTAAATTCTGGTTACTTCAACCGCAGCCACAAAGCTTATATACC
>JAENXH010000003.1 GCA_016649585.1 Methanosarcinales archaeon | reverse complement strand
CCGTATATCCTACCCGTTTGGAGTTATATGCGAACTTTATGTCGTATATACTTCCCTCTGTCAGTCTTTCATCACCTATCATTTTCCCTATATGTCAAATTCAGAATAAGGCACACTCCAACATTTCTCTTCTGGATGCCATCTGTATGTATCCTTCGATAGCTTTAATCTTTGTGATGTAGTCAAGGATATAGGGAAAAGAGATTTTAATCCTTTCTCCGTCTTTCCCAACTTCTATCATTTCTATCGTATCCGCAATATTGCGTATATACATCCCTCTGGTCGAACTTCTCAATCGTCCCTTAACTCATTCCCCCGAAGTTGCATATATCTCATAAGGCATTATCTTCTTATTCGTCTTCTTCTTCCCTTTCAATTTACTTACGAGGTTGGCGGCTTTCTCCTTCTTCTCGCGATTCTTCAACCGTTCCATTATGCTTGCCATCTCTTTGTCTTTTTCTTCATCGCCGTATTCTATCTCTTCCTCACTTAGCGCTTCCTCTTCCTCTTCTACACCCTCTTCTATCTCCATGCTCCCGCCGGAAACCGCCACACTCACGTTAATCTCATCCCCTTTTTACCTTGCAAGCAAATACCGTTAGTCACTAAAAATTTATCCTTGTTTCTATTTATCATTTTTCATTCATTGATTGATAACGAATAAAACTGACTCTAAATGTTACAGAGTCACCTTCTCGGGGTATAATCCTTTCGCGGCTGCTAAAATCACCTCTAAGTCTGCACCCTCCATCATTTCAGCACTCATCTCATCCTTATTCAGCATAAACGGCTCGTCCAGTATTATTTTCGCTTTGCCAACCGTCATCGTTGACCAGCTAATATTTCTTACACGCGAGCCGTATCGTTTCAACAGCGCAACTTTAAAAAAATCTCGCGTCTGCTCGGGTGCATTACTCAATGCATAGTTCACTCGTTCTGGAAGCGAAGCCCAATCCACGTGCGGCAATTTGCTCTTTGCGAATGCTAATGAATCCTTTGGATTGAACAGACAATCACTTTTTATACTTCCCTTTTCGTCACCGAGGTAATACCGCACGCTCTCATCCAGCAGTGCATATTGGTTACAGACACTCATGCCTTCAGCGGCAGTTTTTGGCTCGTAATTCACAAGCAACGCCAATTTCGTTACCCAGTCAATACCATCCACGTAGTTTTCCAGGCGTCTAGTTTCTAAGTCTTCTATCAGATTATTAAAACAGTTTAGCCCTATTTCATCCCACTTACCCACTTCTCCTCCTTCATTATCCTGCATCTTCTCTATCGCATCGAGATAAAACCGTAAAATGGATACCGCATCTGTTCTCTCTCCGTTCTTCAAGTTTATCGCCCACTCGCATTCCTGTGTATCCAGTGATAGTTTCTTGAACGCTCTTACCGGGTCTTCTATCTCTGGTGCAGCATCTAAGAATCCCAACTCAAACGCACGCGTTACCAGCGCTTGTGTGATATCACGCAAGAAAATCGCATATTCAGAACGAAGCGCCTCGTAATGTATATCGTGCAGTCGCCAATACTGATGCGCGGCATGGGGCTGATCTCTCGTGTTCAGGATGCCTCTTCCCGTAGTGGTAGAAAGCGAAGATTTTTGCACAACAAACATCGCTCGTGGCGAAATAACGAACTTCACGCCCCTTTTACCAATGCTGCCTCCGGAAACAACATCTCCGGATCCGGTAAATAATATTCTTGTAACGACCCAGGGTATGAGCGCTTTTTCTACATGACTCCAATCTTTGCACGCTGCCCGTTTTGTGATGATATTCCCGTGCGTAGCGTATGTATTGGTCTTTATCTTTCCCCCTTTACCCGTCCGCATACCAGTTTCAGGTGAAGGAGAAGAAGAAGGAGAAGGAGAAGGAGAAGGAGAAGTGAAGAAATTGGCGACATTATTCTTATGGATGACTATTTTCTCCTTCAACGCTAAACTCGCCTCTCGTGACCCCGCAAAGGCGTAGATCTCTGATGCTTTATCGTATGCCACGGCGTCAAACGGATTGTTATAAGACGGAGTTGCAATCTCAAGATGCCCCATATCGTTATAAATCCGAGAGCCGTTATCACCGTATGAAGACGTTATTTTCGATTCATGCAGCTCTTGCGAGACTTCCGTAATAATGTCCCACGTCACATCTCTTGAAAATCCGCTCCTTTTTAAACCTTGAATCGCAGCGTTAACCAGCAATGAAGGATTTAAGCGTGCTTTCGCACTCACGGGATATTCCTGCTCAATCCCCCTTATCTTACTTTCTGTCCCTACCCTAAGCACTGCCCTTTCCCCTTCATCTCATCATCCATTATTTATTTTGACTTTTGCACCTTGCAAAGTATTTTCATTGGCTGACTGGCTTACTTGCTACACCCCTTTTCACTCTTCTTTCTCATTATACACTTCCTTGCTTATCTCTGCTATCTTCTTCTTTATTGATTCCTCATTCCAGCCATCCAGTTCATCGAACCGGAACGTTTTGTTATTAGCATACAACAGGTAATCTAAGTATGGGTTTCTGACGATTCTATCTCTTATTTCCCTGCTTATCTCATCCTCCCAGCCCCTTATATCATCCTCCTCGGCGAGCAATCGTACGAGAACCTGTCGTGCTCCTTCTCCTCTACTCCGCTCTCGGCAAAACACCACTACCGCACTTGGCATTCTCGCGAGTTCCGGATAACGCTCAAACAGCCGTGCATATTCCTCACTGCTCGGTCTGCTCACATCTATCTTCACATTCGGCTCCTTGTTTATCGTTATCTTATTCCAGCTTAGTGTCGCATTCTCGAATGCAGCAGCAAGTCTAACCCGTAACTCGGCTCGTGAATTCTTCGGTGGAAAGAGTAACGCTTCTCCTACATCCTCTTCGGTTAGTATTCGTTCCACCCCAATCTTATCCGCAACGCACTCGTATAAGTCGTAATCACAGAGATTGGTGAAATCAAAAGATGCGGCTATCTTCTTCTCCATCTGATCTTCCATCATATACATGCTCCGGTAATCAAACTTCCCTATCGGGATGTAGTTGTATTCAAAATCATTTATCTCGTTCTTTATCGCCCATAACTTCATTACCCATTCTATGCGACGAAAAACGTAAGGATCTTCAAGCAATCCCTGGTCAAACTTGGCGCAAATCCTCTTAAAAGTATCCAGGGCATATTTATCCCAGTAAGAGACTTTTCGCTCCTCAAACAACTCCTCTATCGCTTCGAGATAGTAACTCGTAAGGTAATCAATGGCGGATTCCGTCCTCCCATTCATCAGCTTTATGCGCCAATCCCCCTCTGTGTTCTCTGAAATATCTTTAAATGCCTGAAGTGGATTCCAGATCTCCTCCACATGCGTGATTTTCCCTGACTCTATCGCATCTATTACATACGACGTAATGGCATTGCAGAGCAACCTTGTGACCTCCGAACGAACTCCTTCGCCTGACGTAACATGCACACGATATGTATCCCTTGTGCTCAATGGTTCGTCCCGGGTGGATAGTATCGGCCACTGCGACGGTGATTCGGTGAAAACCCTTCGAGAAACCATCGCTTTGGGCGATATCACGTATTTTATTCCGGCCTTATCCGCTACATAGCCACCAGCGCCAAAGAAGATCTTACGAAGTACCAGAAACGGGATGAGCAAATTCTCTTTGCCTACAAAACTCTTCCGGTCCACTGTATATGACTCGTGCGTGCCCCTGCTGTACCTCTTGTCTATCTCCACGTTTGCTTTCCAGCATTGGATATAAGCTAAAGACCTCTTTCTCTTCTTTAATTTCTCTCGGTATCGTTCGTTTGCGTTCTCCACGCCTATCTGCATGTACAGCTCTGCTGCCTTGTCATATTTGAGCACCTCGAATGCATCTCTACATTCAGGCGTTGCTATCTCGAGATGCCCGCCTGTGCAGATGTAAATTCGCGATCCATTCCTCAAAAAGCCATCGTTCCTTCTACGCAGCTTCGAGCAGATCGCACTCGAGTCGTCAAAGAAAGTGTAATTCTCGAGCGCGTGAATTACTTCATCCACATGATAAAATCTTGCATACCGGTACAATCCGGGTGATTCAGAACTTAGTCCCACTCTAAATTCGTGCTCAAGCCCTTGCCATCTGCTCAAATCATCCTTTTCCATTTCTCATGTCAGAGCTAAGTTAACCAAATTAAAAATGCATTCCTGTGTCTTCCTCTGGCATCTCTTCATATCCGGATACTAATATCTCCTCCGCTCTTCGCTGCACAAACTTATCAAATCCTTCTTTTAAGTGCCCCATATTCACACCTATCTCCTCTATGTGCTTATATCGCTTAAGCAAATCCTCTACCTTCTTTCCCACGTCTAATATCTCCGAAAAACCTTCTTTTTCCCATACGTTCCTCAGCTCATCGTTGCGGATAGCACCTTTTTTCATCATCAGCATTGTTCGCTCTTCCAACGCCTTATCCCTCGCATAACCAAATATCTGCGCGATGAACCGCCCGGTTATTGCATCCTCTCGCTTTACCCGCCCTATTTCTGTCTCAACGTACGCATCAGCATACATGTAACGGACAATCTCTTCCACCAGATAGGTTCTCGCCTCTTCTTCCCCCCCTTTCTCCTTTATCAGGTGGCGGTCAAGCGGAACTTTTTTTGCGTAAATCTGTGCGATGGAATACGCGGCTTCGCTCTCAGGCTTCGAGACCTCGATTATCTTGTCAAATCGCGACCTGAATGCGGAATCTATAAGATGCAGCCGGTTTGTTGCTCCTACTACAGTGAGGTGCGGATGCAGGGCGTAAAAACCATCTAAAATATCCAGTAGTTGTCCAGTAACTCTTTCCGGTGCACCGGACGACCCGGTGTACATACCTCTTTCTTGCGCTAAAGCATCTATCTCATCAAAGAAGATTACACCATAATCGTTCTCTCCCTCCTCTAATTTATCGTTCGCAGCCTTGAACACCATCCTTACATTCTTCTCTGACTCGCCGAGCCACATGCTGAAAAGCTCTCCGGCACCCACCTTTACAAATTCACAGTTGGGTAATGCAGATGCTAATGCTTTTGCGCACATTGTTTTCCCACATCCAGGCGGACCGTACATCAGTATCCGGCGGGAACTTTCGCCATATTTAGAGTAGTCATCAGGATTGACCATCGGAAGAATAATGCTCTTTATCAAGTCCTGTTTCACTTCCTTCAAGCCACCGATATTATTAAAACTCACTCCCGGGCTCTTTGTGACTTCATAGCGAGAGTACTCCTTTGCCGTATAACTTTTCTTTATATCCAGCGTACCGGGAAGGAGTCCTACCTTCATCCCCTCTCTTACCGTTTCCTTCTCTTCATCTCTAAGCCTTTTATATATCCTACCGCGACCCTTCCCAGTGGATACTTCAACTATCCAGCCATCACCATCATCTTCCTTTCTCAGCTCCTCTACCTCTCCAACCTCTAAATCAACCATCCGGTCATATATGTTGGTGATTCCTATGGTAAACCCACTGGGGTTATTCTTATCGGGTATGCGTCCTATGAACACGTACTTTCCCTCTTGTAACTCTGCTATCTCCTTCTCACTAAGCGTCCCGTAAGGTAAGGATTTTAATGCACCGTTTAAATTCACGATAGCACCGTCGTTAAGTTTCTCAACCACGAATCCGCAGTCTAATGGTGGTGCCCTCGATTTTGAAACAAGCTTCTCTAAATCCTCTTTATATGCTTCTGTCTCTTCATATTTCCTTCTTAACCTTCGATAATCGCTCTCTAACCGTTCATACTCGTATCTTGGAATATAATCCTCTTGTTCCATACTTATCTATTAAAGCGTACGTACTTGATTTTATAAAAATCCATTGCCTCTCATCCATTTTTATATATTAATATTAAATATATATAGAGATATAAAGAGGATAGAGAATGAAAGAGGAGAAGAGAAAAATACAACTCACCGGTGGTTCGACATTTACTATCTCGCTTCCTATAAAATGGGCACGAGAAGCGGGTGTACGGCAGGGAGATGAACTCTCGTTAATTCAACGCGGTGATAAATCACTCGTCTTAACTCCGTTGAAGGATAAAGAAGAGCAGAAAAAATGCGCTGAACTCGTGCTCTCGGAAAAAGAGAGTTTTGAGGGCAACTTCAGGTATCTTATCGCTCATTACCTCGTTGGATATGATGTTGTAAAGCTGTTATCGCCGGGCGGTTTTGAAGCGGAGGAGAGAAAGAGGATAAAGGCGGAAGTGCGGAAGCGGCTGATAGGCATGGAGGTTGTTGGTGAATCGTCAAAGGAGATAGTGCTCAAAAGTTTCTTGAAATATGAGGACTTCACGCTACAAGATGCGATACGGAGTATGTCCAAGATAATTTTATCAATGCAAGAAGATGCGGTTTCTGCGCTTGAGAAAGGCGATCATAACCGTGCAAAGGATGTTATAGAGCGGGATAACGAGATAGATAGATTTTATTTGCTCATTGTTCGGCAGCTTAAGGCGGTGATAAGAGACCCAGAGCTTGCGAAGAAAATAGGGGAGAGCAGACAGCGAGATAGCCTGGGCTACCGGATTATCGTGAAGAATATGGAGCGGATAGGCGATCATATCGAGAGCATAGCAAAGAATTCCATGATGATGAGCACACCGGTAGGGATTGAAAGCATAAAAGAGCTCGGCACTCGTACGAGAACTCTTTTTACCAAGACCTTAGCATCATTATCAAACAATGATATAGTAAAGGCGAATGAAGCGATAAGGGATGCAAATATGCTGGTTGATAGAGTTGAAGAGATAAATGAGCGAATCTTAGCGGAAGACTGGAGTGTTACAGACAAGATACACGCCATTTCTATACTGGAGAGTTGGGGGCGAATAGCGAAGTACTGCGAGGATATAGCAGAGGTAACGATAAATCTTGGGATAGAGGGAGTAGAGGAATCAGAGTTTTAAGTAAGGACGAATCAAGATAACGTTCAGGTAATTATGTTAATGACTGTAAGTAAGTATTAATTAGATAGAAAGAAGAGGGGCGTGAGGTGCAGGAGATAGATGTTAGGGAAGTTAAGCAGTTCGCTGAAGGAAACGATTCGGAAGATCGCAATGGCGAAGCGGATCGATAAGCAGACGGTTGAAGAGTTAGTGCGCGACATACAGCGAGCTTTGATCCAGGCGGATGTTAAGATTGCACTGGTAAAGGAGCTTTCAGAGCGCATACGAGAGCGGAGTTTAAAAGAGAAAGTGACGTTAAATCCGCGAGAACATGTGATTAAGGTGGTCTACGAGGAGTTAATAAACATAATAGGGAAAGGTGTTGAAGTTCCTTTAGCGTCACAGAAGATAATGATGGTGGGGTTGCACGGCACGGGAAAGACATCGTCGTGTGCGAAACTTGCGCGATATTTCCAAAAGAAAGGCTTAAAACCTGCGGTTATCTGCGCTGATGTTTATAGGCCCGCAGCATCCGACCAGTTACGGCAATTGTGTGATAGCATCGGCGTTCCCTTTTATGATGGTGCAAATCTGCCAGCGGGAAAGGGCGTGATGGATATAGTAAAGGCGGGCGTACAAGGGTTTGGGAAGTACGATATTAAAATTATAGACACTGCAGGCCGGCATGCTCTGGAAGAAGAGATGATCGAGGAGATACGGGATATAGAAGAGCAGATAAGACCAGAGCAGCGGTTTCTTGTTCTGGATGCGAGCATAGGGCAGCAAGCATCGGTGCAAGCGCGTGCTTTTGATGATGCCGTTGGGATTACGGGCATTATTATAACCAAGATGGACGGAACGGCCAAAGGTGGTGGAGCGCTTTCTGTGGTATCGGAGACGAATTCCGGCGTTGCATTTATCGGCACTGGTGAGAAGGTAGATGATTTAGAGAAGTTTGAAGCTGATCGGTTCATCTCACGGTTGCTCGGGATGGGCGACATAAAGTCTTTGATAGAGATGGCGGAGGAGAGTTTAGAGGAGGAGGATGTGGATGCAGACATCTTGAAGGGTAAATTCACGTTAAACGATTTGTATAAGCAGTTAGAGGCGGTGAAGAAGATGGGGCCGTTTAAAAAGATAATGCAAATGATGCCGTTAGGCGGATTTGGCGTTGATATTAATGACGAGATGTCTCAAATAACGGAGGATAAATTGGGGCAATTCAAGGTGATGATGGATTCGATGACAGAGGCGGAGCTGAACGATCCGAAGATAATAGACGGCTCGCGGTTACGAAGAATAGCGCGTGGCTCGGGTACGAGAACTGCGGAGGTGAGCGCGCTGCTAAAATATCACCGGCTGATGCAAAAGATGATGAAACAGTTGGGTACTGGACGTGGGAAGATGCCGATGATGAAAGGGATGCAACTCGGTAAAATGATGAAGATGATGAAGTAAGGGGCCAAGCCCCCCTTACCAACCCTCCTAACCACAAATATTTTTGGATTAAACCTTTTTCTAAAAGGTTTGACTTACCAACCCTCCCTTTTAAATAAAATAGTGGAACATGCTCAGCTCACTCAGTGGATTGTGGAAAATCCCAAATCTCAAGCACCAAATTAAGCCCTTACAGGGCTTGCGGGATCGTGGGCAGAGCCCACGGAAACAAATCCAAATCACCAATTTCAAAATAAGCGGCGAAAAAGTTTGTTTTGACCGAAGAGGGGCTAAGGGCCTACACAAATAGTTTAGCTAAGGAAGACGAAGACAAGCAATGACTATTGGAACAGTAAGTAAGTCAGCGAACTCTTTCTGCCATTGAGAGCAGAATGCTGTTCACAATGGGTATACTCTAAATAAAAAAGTAAAAGAGGAATAACTCTTATTTATGCGTTCTTCCTCTTTCTTAACCCAACGTATCCGGCAAGTGCGAGCAATCCCACGCCGAGCAGTATTACCGTTGGCAGTTCTGGAACAGGAGCACAGTGCGCTGGACCACCAAAAACGGAACAAACGTTACGGTTACGTTACGTTGCCCTTACTCGAACTCTCCTGCCACTCGTAAATGCTCTCTGCTTAGAATAAATTCTTTGCTTATTTATTTAAATAAAGATAACAATAAATTTATCAAGAAGGCATAAAACATGAGCGCGGATACTACAACACGAATAAAAATATCAAAAGGTCAAATTACCATTCCAGAATCCCTTAGAGAGCAATATGAATTGCATGATGGGGAATCTATTCTACTGATTCCCGTTGAGAATGGAATTATGGTAAAACGTAGGTGTGATATGAAAAGTTTGCGAGGGTCTATAAAGGAGATAGACGTAGAAAAAGCATCAAAGTACATCAGAAAATTAAGGTCAGAATGGAGGATAAAAGGAGATTTATGAAGCTGTTCACCGCTGATGCCGTGGCAGTCCTATCCTATTTGGCGGATAAATTACCACACAAATCCAATGAAATTTTTAAACAGGCAGAGAGAGCGGCTTAGTAAGGATACAAGTTCCCGAAATTGCCGTTGGTGAAGTTATATATACGATACTCAAAGGGAAAGAGGTTTTTGGCGTAAGTATTCCATTGAAGAAGATTTCACTGCTTCTTGACGTTTTGGAAACATCTAAAAACCTGTTCATCGTGAGTCTATCAATCAACGGATGGAGGAAAGTGATGGGGATTGATTTACCGGACCTTCACGATAGAATGATTGTAGCCACACATTTGACAACTGACTCTCAAGCATTACTGACTGATGATGGTAAAATTAGAGAATTGAAAGAAGTGGAGGTCATCTGGTAATTTTCAATCTCTATCTAATTTTTCCGTATTTTGTATGGCGGAGGTAATAAACCACGAACATTTACAAAAAATAAAAAAGAGGAAGCGTGTTTATCTCTTCCTCTTCCTGACTGACGCTCTTGCGAGCATCACGCTCATTATGCCAATCAACGCAAGCAATCCGATTGGCGTCATCGCTGGAACTGCTGCTGCAGCCGCCGCTCCAAGAATTCCCGGACCCCCCGGCTCAACGATTTTTCCGTCATCACCGGTATCATCACCAAGTCTGTTATCTTGGAATGAAAGCGTTACCCGGTTGCCAGCTATGGTCGCATAGGTTGAAAAATCATACCATGCGGTTGTTCCAGCATCTCCCGGCGTCGTCGGCCCGTATTTCCTGTATGTGTGTCCTGTTAGATCTGTTTGATATATTATCTCCACTGTGCCGTTTTCACACGGGATTACAAAGCTGACCAACCCGTATGGATAGTTATAGTCAGGGTCATCAGGGGCATCGGTGAGGGCGGTAACATTACGAAGTTGCGAGCAGTTTGACAGCACCAGAGTCATGTATCCCTGGTTTGTAGCGGTGGGCAGCGAGGTAACATTCGGTTGGGTCCTGTCAGGTATTCCATCCCCGTTTCCATCTCCGCCACCAGGTGCACCTTCTTCCACAACACCTGGAACTCCATCTCCGTCATCATCAGGGTTTGGTGCACAGGCTGCGGGTTCCGTCAGAAACGGCTCGTAATCCACGTCTCCTGTATCCTCTTTGATGCCCGCTGCAATGACCGCTGATGTCGCCGTTCCCCAGTAATTGTTCTCCGCTGTCACATTATCTGATTGGTAATTGTGGAAGTTCCATTCCCAGCCGCCGCTCGTTTCGTTGTAGTCGCCGTTGATGATGTTGTTGTGTTCAATCGTGTTACCAGTGCTGCTTTCTCCAGCACCTAAGTAGAACCCTCCGTGGTCGTTATAAGCCACCAGATTGCAGGAGATGCTGTTGTTGCTCGAATCGGATAGGTAGATGCCGTTCTCATTATCTGTTACGGTATTTTTAGAGAGCGTATTATTGGTGGATTCCCAGCCTAACGTTATTCCTGAATAAAAGGCAGAAACCGTGCCGTAGGCCCCGAAACCGTAATGAAGTTCATCGCCGATACGAGCGTTTATTTCACTCAGTGGAATTTCAAACTCGTATATCCGGTGCTCGTATGGAACAGACGAGGTGTACTGAAATCCAGGGGCACCCCATGTCGTGTCAGCAGAAGAAACGCGGAACTCACGCAGCTCTCCGTTCACCATCACGAAAAGTGCTCCCCAATCTTCTTCGTCAGGGGTATTGTCTGCGGTAATCTCAACAGCAGCATATAAGTACTGATTGTCGCTGTGTAACCAGCCATAGGTGTAGCCATCAGGGTGCGGTGAATCGGGCCTCCAGAAAACACTGAAGTCCGGTTCTCCGTTTTCTTCAAGTAAACCATCCACCGTCATGCCACCGTCATCAACAAGAGTATGGGTCAGCGTCCGTCCCTCACGAAGCAATGGATAATACAGAGGGCTGCCGTGACCCTCACCGAGGTCTTCTTCCATTGCCCGCATGACTAACGTAGTGTTCTCAGGCACATTATCCCATCTTATTTCCAGTGTGCTATTCCAGGCATCGCAGACGTCGTATTCAGAAGAAATAATTTTATGCCAGATATTTGCAGTACTGTCCATGTTTAGCGCTGATGTAGGCAGGTATAGCGTATCGTCTTTCTTCAGTGCTACATAGTCAACATAAGCAGCATCATGCCCGTGTTGGGACAACCGAAGCGTGAAAGTTCCCGCATCATGCGTGAGCGGAAGCTGACGGGTTTCATAATTATAAAAGCTGAGTTCTCCCTGTTGTTCCCAATCTCCACCGTTAAGTATGAGCACCTCAAAGGAACCATCCAGAGGTTTATGTCCGGTTGCGGTATTACTAATTAGTCTATTGTGATCAGAATTATCAAGGAAGATACCGTCATAGTTGTTTGAGGTTGCAGTATTGTTAGTCAAGTTGTTGTAGTGTGAGGACGACAAAAGGATACCTTTAAGGCCGTTGTACGAAGCGGTGTTGTTCGTGAGCGTGTTGTAGCGAATAATACAGGTAGATGCCGTAGTAGCCGTTGTACGAAGCGTTGTTGCTCGTGAGCGTGTTGTAGCTCGAATAATACAGGTAGATGCCGCGGTTGTTGTACGAAGCGTTGTTGCCGGAAATGTTGCAGTGATCCGTACTGTTCAGGTAAATCCCTGCATCATCCCCTCCAGTAGCATTTTGCACCGTGAATCCGCTGATGTTCACGTAATCCGCTGTTACTTCGAAGACGTGGTCATCTGAATTTAAAGCCTCGACAGTGGTCGAAGCAGAGCCGTTCTGAGAACGAATCGTTAAACGCTTGTTTACATCAACGTTCTCTTTGTACGTGCCATCCTTAACGCAAATTATATTTCCGACAGTTGCGTTATCAATCGCATGCTGTATGGGTGTATTGGAGGCATTAAAATCGCCACCATTGCGCCACCAACCGGTCTCGTTAACGCAAATATCGCCACAAGCGCAGGGTAAACCATCAGCACTCGCAACCGCAGTAAACAATACGAACGCGGAAATAACCAAAATTAAAATCGTTGCCACCTCACGATACCCTACTCTTTTACCCTTCATTGTTTTTTTCACCTCCATCGGCTTTATGACTATGATAGGATGACAGATAGCTTCTGCTTATAAATGCTTTTCGTATTGATTTTATCTTCTCCCGCATCTAAAAAACCTTCAGCTACGATTACACGACCGTCACGTCACCAACTGCTATCCCTTTATCTTTTGCCACGACCTCGCCCACAATTTTACCCCTAGTTATACGAACTGCTTCCTGCTCTTCACGTGCCGGAATGACCACTGCGAAGCCCATGCCCATATTGAACGTCTTGTACATCTCTTCGTCCGTGATGTTGCCCTGCTCCTGAAGGAACGTGAATATCTCATTTGGCGCGAGCGGGTTATGGATATCGAATCCGAAGTCGGTGATCCGGCCCAGCTTTAAGAACCCGCTGCCGGTGATATGCGCCAAGCCGTGCACTTCACAACGCTTCAAAAGCTCCAGAACCTCCGTGTAGATCCGGGTTGGCGTGAGCAGCTCTTCGCCGATACTTCTTGTGGAATTTAGTGGAAAAGGATCGGTGTACTTATATCCCGCGTTTTCTACTACTTTACGCGCCAGTGTTAATCCATTGCTATGCACGCCCGAACTCTTCATGCCCAGAACCAGATCGCCGACTTCTATCTTTTCGCCACGTATCACTTTATCCTTTTTGACATAGCCGACACAAGTTCCGGAGAGGTCTAAATCGTTAACGACTTCAGGCATAATCGCGGTTTCACCGCTCACGATATGCATATCAGAGATTCTCGCACCTGCTTCCAAGCCTTTGCCTACCTCCGCTGCAATCCGCTCGTCGGGCTTCTCCATCGCGAGATAATCAACAAAAGCAAGCGGCGTTGCGCCCACGCAGTAAATGTCGTTCACGTTCATCGCAATGCAGTCTATCCCGATAGTATCCCATTTGTCAAGCTTTGCGGCGATGAGCACCTTCGAGCCCACGCCATCGGTGGAGATCGCGAGAAGATGCTGTGGATCAAACGGGAGCTCTAAAAGCCCACAAAAACCTCGTAAATCCTTTTTTCTCTTTATTTCTGCTGATAACGCTTTTATAACACCGTGTTCCTTTTTTATGTCCACGCCCGCCTTTGCGTATGTCCAGTGCATAGCTTATAGAAGAGGTAGCAGGTTTGATAAGTTAAAGGTTATGAATTGGAACAGAGCAAAAAATTATGAAACAACCTCCACTCCTTTATCCCTAAATCCCATATCAAAGGTCATTAGCTTATCGATACCGTATAATTTCATCAGTGAAATATTGGTGCAATCCGTAAAACTCATCCCAATCTCTTCAAATAAATTCCAAGTCTCAAAAAAGCGCGTTTCATCTACGCTTAGCAACTCTATCTCAGAATTTAATATATATTCACCGAGAGCTACTGCTTTCTCAATATCTTTTGTTCTCACCAGGGTTACCGTTACCGATTCATCAAAGACATAATCAGATGTGAAAATCTTCCCATAATAACCCTCTATTGCCCTTTTAATCAATTCCAATGATCTCTCGTGGTGAATGTTGTTATAGTATGCTACAAAGACGTTTGTATCGATGAAAATCATTTTGCATACAATATTTCATCCACTTCAACACTGCTTCTTTCTGTTCCCTCGCCCCAATCAAAAGGTTTCAAGTCTAAAAAATGCTTTTTCACTTTTTTCTTGCCCTGCTCTTTCTCCAGCCAAGTCATCATCGCATTTGTAAGCGCATTCCCGAGTTTCATCCTCTTTCTAACCGATTCTGCTTTGAATTTCCTAAATACCGGCTCATCCACATCCTTTATCGTTATGTTCATAATTGTAAACATGTCATCAAAGCATTTAAAGATTATCAACAAGGATGTTGTGGCAAACACCAATAGGATTGTTCGCTCTGATTGGCATATTGAGCGCGGTGCTCGCATTCGCAACGTTAAGGAAAATAAAGGGCAAATAATTTTCCGTTAACTTTTTTTTATTTTTAAACTATCTCACACTTGCTTTTATACGCTCGACATTCTTCATCGCATCAGCACATGCACGTTCTCTGCTATCGCCAACGCCTATCGCAGTGGCTATCGGCTCTCCTTGCTTCATGATTCTTCCCTTCTCAGGAATGTCCACGATTCCCTCTTTATTAATCTCTAAATTTTCTCTTATCACCCCGTCCTGCTTTGCAAACACTATCGCTTTTACCGCATACCGTTTCGCCGCTACTGGCTCTGGTAACTCCCCTATAACCGCTTTCACGTGCGCATCAATTAAATTTAAACCTGTAGAACGCTCCACTGTGTCCAAGCTGCCTTGCAGCCGCGCATTCACTTCTATCACGACCGGGCCGTCGTCCGTAATCACAAAATCAACGCCGTTCGAGCCTAACAAACCTAATTCACTTGTTAATTCCTCGGCAAGCTCACACACACGATCAGAAAATTTGGTTACAAACGGCGAGATGTTTCCGCAATAAACAAAAGGTCCGGGCGCAGAAAGGGAATCCACGCCGAGCAACTGCTCGTTCATACAGACCGTCATTGCCGCTCTTTTTGTAGAAATTGTAGATACAGAAGCATGTTTCCCTTTTATATATTCCTGATACAAGAAGTCCGGTAGTTGCGCAGCCCATCGAATCAACTCCTTTTCGTTGTGGCAAAGGAAATTAGCGGTTCCTCCACCGCCGTATGCGGGCTTTGCCACCACCGGATAATGGAGCGGTATGCGCTCTCCCTCGTCTATCATTTCTGCTAACGCTCTACCGGTAGACGTAAGCGGATGCTGGATGCCTAAGTCGTCTAAGCGCGCGGACAACCACGCTTTATTCGATATCTCTTTCGTCTTTTCCGGTGCGTTTCCCAGTATCTTTCTCCTATCATCCTCTTTTAAAAAACTGAAATCTGCGTTCTCGAACCCTGACCCGATAATCAGACCATCTACCTTATCTATCTCGTTTTTAAGGGTTTTGAGTTCTGCGTGAAGCTGAAACGGGTCTAACGGATAATATTCGCGGGCACATCGTTTCGTATCAATATCGCCAAATGCATCGGCGGCATACATCTCGTAGCCCGCTCTACTGCCCGAACATACAATGTGCCGGACAGAAAATCCGATTGCCAGTATTTTGTGTATGTCGTGCATTGTAGTGTGTGGTGTGCCCTAACCCTTTGTTTGTGAACGGACGAACGTAAGTAAAAAATAAAGGCTACTTAGATTCGACCTCTTTCTTCCAATATTCTCACATACTCCTCTTTAGACATAGGGCATTCGATAAAGTCTTTTAGTTCCCTCATCTTTTCAAATCCTAATTGTTCACGCATAAATGAAAGTAACTTCTTACTATATTCTTTACTACCACGGCTCAATTTCGTGTGAATCGGAGTTTTCTTACCATCAACGACGAGGATATAAAATGTGTGTTTCGACCTTTCCTCCTTGACAAAACCCTTACTTGTTAAAGCCGATTTTATCTTTTCTGTTTTAGCAGTAAACGTCATTTTGTGTGCGACATCTCTAAGCTCATGTCTAACAATTCCCTTTTCAACTGTCGAGCAACTTCTGTTAATTTCTCATCCGTTTCTTTAGCGTATGCCTCGTATAGCAGATAAAATTCCTCCTGAAAATCTTCCATACAATCTTCTAAAGTGGGTGCACACACCAATATATCCAGTGGCTTGTAATAAAAAATCCATCCTTCACTCGATAACTCTCCTTCTATCTGTATGGGGGATTTTAATTTTAATATATTCTTCTCACAGCAAATCTCTTTAAAAGTTATTCTCTCCTTTACAGGTATTTCCAAAAGAGGAGTTTTATTCCTTCTGTAACTTTCTGCCCTTTCTACTCCCATCTTATCACCTTTAAGGTATCTTATAATTAACCTACTCTCATAAATAAATATCAGAAATGTTTGATATAGATAGATGGTGATAGGGTATGCCGTATTTCAAAAGAGAAACGCAAAAAGCAGATTTTGCAAAGCTGGAAGAAGAGATATTAGTGCTATGGGATAGAGAAAAGACCTTTGAGCGCAGCGTAGACCAGAGAGAGGGCTGTGAGAAGTTCGTATTTGTCGAGGGGCCTCCAACTGCAAATGGACTCCCGCATCCAGGTCATATTCTTACCCGGGTTGTTAAAGACCTTGTACTGCGATATAAGACGATGCGTGGTTTTTATGTGAGAAGAAAAGCGGGCTGGGACACGCACGGTCTGCCGGTAGAGATAGAAGTGGAGAAGGATCTGGGGATTAGCAGCAAGCAGGAGATAGAGAAATACGGCATAGAGAAATTCAATCAGAAATGCAAAGACTCGGTTTTCAGATATGAGAAAGAATGGGTGAATGCCACGAAGCGTGTGGGATTCTGGATAGATATGGACGACCCGTACATTACGTTTGAGAACGATTATATCGAATCGGTTTGGTGGTCGTTAAAAGAGATCTGGAATAAAGGCTTACTTTATAAAGGTCATAAAGTTGTTCCGTTCTGCCCTCGGTGTGAAACCACGCTGAGCAGCCATGAAGTAGCACAGGGCTATCAAGATGTGGAAGACCCTTCGGTATATGTGAAGTTCAAACTGAAGCAAGAGAATGATGACTCGGAACCGCTCTACTTGTTAGCCTGGACAACGACGCCCTGGACTCTATTGGGCAATATCGCACTCGCTGTTCATCCGTCGCACACCTATGTGAAGGTACGGGTTAACGTAAAGGCTGAAGACAGAGTTAAAGAAGATGTTCTAATCCTTGCTGAAGCGCGATTGGACGTTTTAGAAGGTGAATACGAAATAATAGAGCAGTTTAAAGGCAAAGATCTGGAGGATTTGAAGTACGAACCGCTCTTTGACTTTGCGAAGTTAGAGGGTGGTGAAGCGCATATAGTAATCACCGCGGATTTCGTCACTCTCGACGAGGGCACGGGCATCGTTCACACCGCACCCGCATTTGGGGAAGTGGATTACGAGGTATGCAGGGAGAAGAAGCTGGGGTTTTCACAGCCCGTGAGTATAGACGGGCATTTCACAGATGAAGTTCCGCCACTGGAAGGAATGTTCGTGAAGGACGCTGATAAGCTCATAATAGACATGCTGACGCAGCGTGGCATCTTATACAAAGAAGAAAGGTATTTACACTCGTATCCGTTCTGCTGGCGCTGCGGTTCGCCTCTTTTGTATTACGCACGGGAATCGTGGTTCATCGCAATGAAATCGCTCCGTGATAATTTGCTTGCTAATAATGAGAAGATAAACTGGTACCCCGAACATTTGAAACACGGCCGATTTGGTAACTTCCTGGATGATATTGAAGATTGGGCGCTTAGCAGAGAGCGATTCTGGGGCACTCCGCTGAATATATGGTTATGCAGCGATTGTGGGCAGGGGCATTGCGTGGGTAGTATAAAGGAATTACAGGAAAAGGCAAAGAACTCTGTTCCCAGCGACATTGACCTGCACAGACCTTATATTGACGATGTAGTGCTGAAGTGCGATTCCTGCGGCGGCGATATGCAGCGTGTAAAGGACGTGATCGACTGCTGGTACGATTCGGGCTCTGCACCGTTTGCACAATGGCACTACCCATTTGAGGTGGAGGAGTTCAAACAGAACTTTCCCGCTCATTTCATCACCGAAGCGATAGACCAGACGCGGGGATGGTTCTATTCTCTCCTTGGCGTTTCAACTGCGATCTTTGATGCACCACCGTATCTCAACGTGCTTTCGCTCGGTCACATACTGGATGAGAAAGGCGTGAAGATGAGCAAGAGCAAGGGCAACGTAGTTGACATGAATACTCTATTTGATACTGAAGCCGCAGATGCGTTGCGATGGTATCTCTTCACAGTCGGTCCTTTAACAGACGACATACGGTTCTCAGCACAGGCGATAAGAGAGAAGCAGAAGAAGTTCTTGAATACGCTCTGGAACTCTTATTTCTTCTTCATTACTTACGCCACCATAGACCAGTTCAGTCCGAAAGAGAAGAGCATCATCCCGGTAGAGCAGCGGAATGCAATAGATCGGTGGCTTATATCGCGGTTGAACACACTCACGAAGGACGTAATTGATGCCCTTGAACGGTTCGAACTTCATGTTGCATCGCGGAAAATAGAAGAATTCACCATTAACGACTTGAGCAACTGGTATATACGGCGGTCAAGGAGGCGGTTCTGGATTGTCGAGGAGAATTTCGATAAGGATTGTGCATATTTAACGCTATATGAGGTTCTTGTTTCTCTCTGCAAACTACTCGCTCCTTTTGTGCCTTTCGTTACAGAACACATCTATCAGAATCTTGTGCGGGGCGTATTAGAGGACGAGCGCGAAAGTGTGCATCTCTGCGACTATCCTTCTCCTGATGAATCACTTATAAAGGTTGAATTAGAGGACTCGATGGAGCTGATTTCTAAATTGGTAGAGGCTGGTAGGCGGGCGAGGTCAGATGCAGGGATAAAGATACGGCAGCCACTAAAAGAAGTCGTCGTTACGTGTGGCAAGGAGAAGCGAGAGAAAGCGGAACGTATGGCAGGGATATTGAAGGACGAGGTGAACGTGAAGGAAGTGAAATTTGAAGATGAGTCTGAAGGTGTTTCATATTGGCTCCCGGGAGAGCTTGCTAATTATAAGCGGGCGGAAGTGGATGAAGAGACCTGCTTGTTTTTGGACTGTTGCCCGAGCAAGACTCTTATAGAAGAAGGGTTGGTGAGAGACATTGTGCGAAGAACACAGGGTATGAGAAAGGACCTTGACCTGGAATATACCGGGAAGATAGAGATTATGTACGCATGTGACGAGGAGGTAAAAGAAGCGATACATAACTTCTCGGATTATATCTGTAATGAGACGCTTGCCGTCAGTATAGAAGAGGGTGAAGAAGGAACGCCACCGAGTTCCGTAGAGGACGCAAAGAGCGGGCATATTTACGAGAAGAGATGGAAAATAGGTGAAAAGGAGGTTTACCTTGCAATTAAACCGCTCTCTTCTGTAGAACGAGATAAAAATGTCTCGAATAGAGAAAAATAGCAATTTATATATATGACAAAAAAAGAGGAATGGAATAAAAAACTAAAAAGGTGAAGAAAAAGAAATGCCAACAGTAGTAGATGAAGAGAAATGTGATGGATGTGGAACTTGTGTAGAGGAATGCGCGGTGGAGTGCATAACTTTAGTGGGCGAAGGGGACGACAAAAAAGCGAAAATCAATCAAGAGGAGTGCACTGATTGCGAGACCTGCATAGACGTATGCGAGCAGGGCGCGATCAGCATGGTAGAGGAATAGTAAACGCACCTCTCGAGAAGACCGCTGGATAAACCTCAAATAGTAAGGTAAGGGGATGAAGACGTGGGTACCGCTGAGGCAGCAGTGGAGATAGAACGTATAGGGGTAACGAATCCCGATGCGAAGCAGGTAATAATCGGGCAGGGTAATTTCAGTATATTTACCTGCGATGACCTCTTCAGGGCACTTTTGACTACTGTGCCCGGTATAAAGTGCGCTGTTGCAATGAACGAAGCGGTGCCGAGATTGACGAGAGTCACGGGGAATGAGGAGAGCCTGAAGAAGTTAGCGGGTGAGAACTGTCTCCGAATCGCCGCCTCTCACACTTTTTTTATTATTATGGATGGTGCGTTTCCCATAAATGTACTGAACGCTCTGAAGTCACATCCCGCAGTTGCAACCATCTTCGTAGCCTCTGCCAATCCGTTGGACGTGCTTGTTGCCGAGACCGAACTTGGACGAGCAGTCATTGGCGTAGTTGATGGCACGTCGGCTAACAGGGTAGAGACTGAGGCAGAGAAGAAAGAGCGAAGAGCGCTGTGCGAGAAGTTGGGGTATGTAGTTGAGTAGCCAGCTAACGTTGCCTTATTTTTCCTTTACTTTTTTGAGTCAATATAATATTCTTTGTGATTTTTGCCCATCTTTTAGCAAGGTAAGACTCTACTTCTTGAGTGCTACAAGGAGTGGGTTAATTTTAAATACTATTAAGGATAATCTATATATTAACATGAAAAAAGAAGAGCTGGTGCACCTCCACATGTTATTGGCTCAATTTAAGAAGTACTGTGAGGTAAATGGCGTGAACGCGGATTTCAGTAAATATAACGAGTTGGGTATTTCTCCTTTCCAGGTGCACCGAAGCAAGGAAGAGCACAAGCAGGGTATTTTTGTTCTGGTGACCGAACTTGCGTCAATGGCAGTGAGAGATACTCTTACAGAAACTAAAAGACTTCAGAAAGAGCGCAGACAAGAATAAGGACGCTGTTTAGTTTGGCTTGTCGAATACGCTCCCGCTCTGCGGGAAGCGATGTTTTTTTCTTAACCGCTTTAACTTGCTTAACGTAGAAACAATCAGGCATCTAACAATACGGTCTTATAGATCAGGTCGGGCAAGAATTCGGCAATTTCCTTGTACTTTTGCTCACTTCTATTCAACGCCGCCTTCATATGCTTACACTTGGCAAATACACTTGCCATTTCCGAGTTTTTAGATAATAACGCCTTTTCCACCAGCTTACACGCGGTAATGTCCTCACAAATAGCGCTCATGTACTTGATGTGCCCTTCCTCGTCCTTGATTCCCGATACATGTAAGCGCCCCCAGACGATTTCACCGTCCTTGCGCACATACCTCTTATCCATCAAACAGTGGTCATTCTCACCTTTGATTATGGGTTTGAATAAGTCTCTATCTGCATCCAGGTCTTCAGGATAGATTAATTCGAGGAGCGGCGTTCCAATCAGTTCTTCTTGTGAGTAACCTAAGAAGCGACAAACGGTCTTGTTCGCGGCTAATACCTGACCTTCCCTGTCAATCATGGCTACGCCCACGGACAGGTTATCGAAAAGAGAGCGGAAACGTTCTTCACTCTCCTGCAGCGCGTCCTCCGCACGTTTGCGCTCGGTGATGTCGCGGCAATGACCTACAACGCCTCTTATTTGCGGGTCGCTGAGAAGATTCTTACCAACAACCTCTAAGTAAGCAGCGGAACCATCTTTATGTAAAGCGCGAGAAAAGGCGGTAGCAGTCCCTCCTGCCTGCTGGGTCAAGCCCACAAAGGCAGCTTGGAGAGCCGGAATATCTTCTGGGTGATAATAACTAAATCCATTCTTGCCGACCATATCTTCTGGTTTGTAGCCCAAGATTCTTTCTACCGAGGGGCTAATATACCGTACTGTCCCGCGCTCATCGAGAACAAAGATGATGTCGGATGAGGTTTCGATAAGTGTACGGAACCACTTCTCACGTTCTCGCAGCTTTTCTTCCATCTGCTTGCGTTCGGTGATGTCCTTCACCGTTCCTATTGTTGCTATTTTACCCTGGTACTCCATGAGTTCTGCATGCATATTGACATAAACGGGAGTCTTACCATCCTTGTGCAACACGTGGTATTCATATTCTCGTGGTACATCTTCCCCGTCTAACCTACGACGATAGCTATCTGCAACTCTCGCTAAATCATCGGGCGCGACATATTTTTGGATTGTTAGCGCCATCATTTCTTCCACCGTGTAGCCGACCATCTTGGCAAATGCCTCATTGCAGAACATAAGTTTAGGATACGGGTAACCTTGGAGTATAAAGATGCCATCCTGGACATTCTCAACTAACTTGCGGTATTTCTCCTCGCTCTCTTGCAACGCATCCTCCGCTCTCTTTTTCGCTACTTCTTCTCTTCCTTTTCCGTGAACATGATAAACGGAATCGTGTTGCCACTTGCTCGAAGAGTTTTGAGGAATTCCAGACCATCCATCTTCGGCATCTGATAGTCTGAGACGAGCACATCGTATTTAGCGCTCTTCAAGAGTTCTACGGCTTCTCCAGCCGAGGTTATGGTATCAATGCTAAACTCTGCATGTTCTCGCTCCAAGAAAGCTTTTGTCAACGCGAGGGAATCCGGCTCGTCATCTACGTGCAGTACCTTTATACCCTTTTGCTCTCTGGACATCTACTCTAATCAACACCCCACACACCATCAATCCACTACTAATAGGTTGGCTCTATCAGTAGTCTATAAAACGCCATTACATGTATAAGCTAAAAAGCTTTTCGGTTATGATTGTTATTATGCCGCGCAAGTTTTTGAAGGTAGTGTAGTATTATTCCGCTCTTCTCGCCAAGCAACTACAGAATATCATCAATCAGCCGCTTCGCCCACGTCAACTTCTTCCTTTTCCGTGTGGTTACCTGCTTATCCTCGAAATCAAAGCCGATGAGTTCTATGCTGCGCGCACCAAATTCCTTCGCCAGGAATACACACCGGTCGCCGTCGGTGAACCCGCCGAAGTTGTATACGTTATGTAGCGGCTTGCTCTGCGTTGTGCAGAGCACGTGCTCATTTAATGCAGGCAACACCTTCTTCAGCATCCCTATATTGTCACCATGCGCATGCACCACAATTATCACCCCAAGCCGGTTTGCCGTAATGATATCCGCAATAATTCCGTCAAGGTCGGTGCATACGATGTCAGGTATTATGGCATTACGCAGAAGAACAGAAGTGGCACCATCTGCAGCTATCACCACACAGTCACGAGAAAAGTGGACTACATCAAACTCCTTTTCCTTCTCTCTTATATCGCGTTCCAAACAGGGTGCATTACCACAGATGATCACTCTTTTACCTGTTATGAGCTCTTCTACTTCCTGTTTTACGGGGTTTCCCCCATGCGCTGTTTTATACGCGACAATATCAGAAGCCACTTTCGCCGCTTCGTCGTCTTTTGCCCTATCAAAGCCAAAATCTTTCAATATCTCCTCATAGATCGGCTCCCAATCATTATATTTCATGGCACATATTCGTTTTTAAAATAAAGATTAATCAATGTTTCAAAATAACCCTCCTTACTTTATTGTCACCTTCATACTCCGTACTCAAGACTGCTCTTATATGCTCTGCTGTTTTCTCACCCACATGTTCTACCTCCATCAATTCCTCCTTTGAGGCGGTTAAAATTTGCTCAATCGTCTTAAATCGCCTTAACAGATTCCTCGTCGTCACGATGCCGATGTTGGATAATGCAGAGATGAGATATTCCTGCTGCTCTTTCAGTGATGCCGAAGGCTTCTTA
>JAENXH010000039.1 GCA_016649585.1 Methanosarcinales archaeon | reverse complement strand
TATATAGTGTTGTGCAAGAGCAACGTTTGGCAATGTCGCGGCATACTTCACCAGATCCTCTACATCCAATGCCATCTTTATGTTTATACCGCAATGGCACACGTAAACGCCGATTCTTGGGCTGTCCTCTGGCGCGTCTTTTGCAATCCCTTCCGCAGATCCCGTCATCGGGACTTTTGTATAATCATATTCTTCTTCTGCCATCTTTTCTTTTCCTCCTTAATTATTTATGCTCCCATCTTATCCGCCATTTCTCTTAACGACTTGCACCCTACGCACAGTTCTTCGTCCATCTCTGCCACTGGCGTTCTTATTTTCACTTTTCCTCCTGCTAACAGGGCAAGAGAAGCAGCAGCAGCAGCTTTTCCCTGCGCTACACTGTCTGGAATATCCCGGGGTGCTTGCACACAGCCGGTAACGAAAATTCCATCCACATCGGTATCAACCGGTCTGAGCTTTAGATGCGCCTCTTTTGCGAAATGATCTGCCGTTTCCTCGATACCAAGCATTTTTAATAACTCGTCAGTGCCTGCACTTGGTTTCAATCCTACGCCAAGAACAACAATGTCTGCTTCAATCTCAAACGGCTCACCAAGCATCGTATCTTCTCCCCGTACCACTACCCTGTCGCTCCCGGGCTTTTGGTACACCTCCGATGCAAGTCCCCGCCGGTAATTAACACCCTCGCCTTTCACGCGATCATAAAATTCCTCAAAGCCCTTACCAAATGCTCTTACATCCTGGTAGAGCACGGTGACCTTACAACCCGGAACCTTCTCTTCCAGCAGATGTGCGTGTTTTGCTAAGTACATGCAGCATACACGGGAGCAGTACTCAAACCCAGTCTGCTTATTTCTCGAACCGACGCAGGATATGAAAACGGCATCCTTCGGCAGCCTGTCCACGCCCTTTACTATTACCTTACCAAAGGTGGGACCGCTTGCATTAGAATACCGCTCAAATTCTAACCCCGTAATTACATTGGGTAAAACCCCGTATTTGTATTCAGGCATCAATTCCGGCTCTATAATGTCATAACCTGTAGCGACGATGATTGCTCCCACATTATACTCTTCTATCTTCTCTTCCATATCAAAATCTATACAGTTTGGACCGCATGCCAATATGCACGGAGGGACTTCTACGTCTTCTTTTCCCTCTTTAAGGTACGCCCTCACGTTTTCAATCGTTGCTTTTCCACACTTGCCCTTCTTTACCATCTGACAGCGCACAGGATCAACGCAATAAACCGCCGGAATGGCTTGCGGGAACGGCCTGTATATCGAGCCCCTCTTTCCCAGATTCTCGTCAAATTCGTTCGGGAATTTATATGCGAACCTGCATGCTTGTTCACATAAAGAACAGCCGTTGCAAGTCTCCTCAATGACATAGCGTGGTTTCCGCTTTACCTTCACTTTGAAATTACCAATGGTGCCCTCCACACCGACCACCTCTGAATAGCTCATCAGGTTTATGTTCGCATGCTTTGAAACGTCAACCATTCTCGGCGTCAAGATACACGCAGAACAATCAAGCGTTGGGAAGGTCTTATCAAGCTGTGCCATATGCCCTCCGATAGTAGTACCTCTCTCCACTAAGTGCACCTTGAACCCCGCATCCGCGACATCCAGCGCGGCGTACATCCCTGCTATTCCACCGCCTATCACCAATGCCTCTGGGATAATATCCACTTCCCTCTCCTCGACTTTCTCTAAGCAAGAATCTTCAACTTTGCTCTTTATTGATTGCATCAAATTCCGCGTTGGCCCTTCTATGTCAACTTTTGGTCTTTCCTTCTCTACTTCTACCTCTGCTTCAGCTTCAGTTGCCATACCTTTTCACCCCTACTTCATTCTTCGTCATTACACATATAAACCTTTCGCTTTTTTCTCGCACATCACGGTACCAACCTTCTCCGATCCCATGGGAAAAGCGTTGAGATAAAACTACACCCCCCTATCGGATACAAAGGCAACTTCTGCATCTATTGAGAATTTGGATTTGCCGCCCGTACCGCTCCATCCCACTGTTTTTGGGGTTTTTCAAAATTCTCCATCGGAGTACTACGAGAACGAATTGACAGGTTAGTACGAAATACAAAATGTTCATCAAAAACTTAGACGGAGTCAAGAAAATATCGAAAAGCTTATATACGTTATAAGTTAACAGTGAGTTTGTAAATAGTTATCGTGGAAAGTAAGGTGAGCATAGACTTAGGTGATAAAAAATGGGAGAAGAGAAAGGAGGTTTTGAGCCAAAGATCGTTGGGTTTACCTGTAACTGGTGTACTTATGCGGGTGCAGACTTAGCAGGGACGTCGCGGAAGAAATACCCACCAAACGCTCGGTTAATCAGGATGATGTGCACGGCGAGGTTTGATCCGATGTTTGCGTTCAAAGCGTTGTTAAATGGTGCAGACGGTGTGTTCATTAGCGGCTGCCATCCAGGGGAGTGCCATTACATAAAAGGGAACTTCTATGCCAGACGCAGAATAGCAGCAATGAGGACAATCCTAAAGCAGCTTGGACTGGACGATCGGGTGAAATCATATTGGATCAGCGCGTCAGAGGGGGTAAAATTCGCAAATACGATGAAGAACATTACAGAGGAGATTAGAGAATTGGGCCCTAATCCAATGAGGGATAAGATACTATGAAAGGAACAGAGCTAAATTATGGAGATTTAGAAGGGGTTTTCAAGGGATTGCTGGAGAACAAAGTCGTTGATTGCCTGATCATGCCGCGTAGAGTGGGGAATAGCGTATCCTACATGCTCGTGCGGGATAAGGACAAGATAGCAACGCCTGAGTCCGTCATCTTCGCGCCATCGTTCGGTGTAAACGCTGCGAACATCGTGAAGGGCTGGATGATCGCGGAGAAGGTAGGAATAGTAGCCAAACCCTGTGAGATAAGAGCAGCGATTGAATTGATAAAGCTTACGCAACTAAACGAAGACAGTGTGCTTCTCATAACCGTGGATTGTGCAGGCGCCTTCGCGAATGAGGTTTATGCAGCGAATTATGCAGATATAGGGGACCATGTGGATAGTGCAAAGATAAAGGAACTTGCGGGAAAAGGGATTTCGATACGGGATGCCTGCGCAATCTGTGATAACCGACTTGCAGACGTCGGAGATATTGCCATCGCACAAGCTGGTGGAGAGAAGGCTGTCGTTGCAGGGCTAACGGAGAAGGGCGAGGAGGCGTTGTCAGCGGCGGGACTATCGCTGGAAGATAAGGAATTAGATAGGGCAGCGGAAAAAGAGAAGATCGCAGCAGAGGCGAAACAGAATTTAGAAGGGTTGCCGAAGATAAGCAGTGAGGAGGCGTTGGAAGAGTTCCTGCGAGATTGTATCGTGTGCAAGAACTGCAGAGATGTGTGCCCGGTATGTTATTGTAAAGAATGCTTCTTTGATCAACCGTTAGGGAACCCTGCAGGCGGCGACTTATTGAACTTAGCAGAGGCACGGGGTGCGATCGAGGTGCCAACAAATCAACTGCTGTACCATCTCACGAGGGTTTACCATGTCAGCACGACATGTGTTGCCTGTGGTGCCTGTGAAGATGCATGTCCGAAGGATATACCATTGACGAGATTCTATCCGGTACTTGCAAAGAAGGTGCAGGAAGTTTTCGAATATGTGCCAGGGAAGGATGCAAAGGAGCCTCTACCGTTCACGACATATGAAGAGGACGAGCTTGAAGAGTGCTTAAGGTAAAATGCCAATAAAGACTTGGGAACTGGACCCGAACTTTAAGAATGAGATATTGAACGAGCAGGGTGGAGAACACCTTACAGCGTGTTATCAGTGCAGTACCTGTACCTTGGGATGCCCGATCACTGAACTCGTTCCGAGCTACAATCCGAGGAAGATCATCCAGATGAGCCTTTTGGGCATGCGTACGGAAGTTTTGTCAAACCCAGATCTGTGGATTTGTGCTATCTGTCAAACGTGCACGGCGCGCTGCCCGCAGAACGTGGTGGTTGGCGATGTGCTTGCTGTAATACGACGGTTAGCGGAGAAGGCAGAGGAAGCAGGCGAGATAAAGATCGAGAGCCCCAGACCACTGTTTGAAACCGCTTTTCTGCATACCGTGGAGAAGTACGGGCGGCTCTATGATATAGGACTGGCGATGGAATATTACCCTAAGAGAGAAGGCTCTTTCGTTGCGGGGCAAAAAGCAATGATGAATGATTACATGGGTTTCGGTATGCGAATGTTCTTAAAAGGCAAAATGGGCCCACTCGGTGGTCACGGTCTGTTTAAAGGACTTCTCGCATCGAAGATAAAGCAGCGGGACGTGATGGAGAAGATCTTCAAGTGGGTGGAGGAGAAAGAGAAATGAGCGTAGAGAAACTTGCATATCTTCCGGGGTGCCCATCAGAGGCGACGGCATTGGAGCAGCACATGTCAACGGAAGCAGTATTTGAGAAGTTGGGGGTTGAACTGGTAGAAGTCGAGGAGTGGAACTGCTGTGGCGCTGCAGAAGCAGAGGATCCGAACTTAGTGTACGCGTTAAATGCCCGGAATCTCGCTATTGCCGAGAAGGATAATTTGGACATCATGACACCGTGCAGTATCTGTTATTATAATTTAGCGCGGACGAACAATGCGCTGAAGGCAAATGAGGAATTACGTGCGGAAATAAAAGCGATTGATCCTTCTCTTGAGTACAACGGCACGATAACGCCGAAGCATGTACTCGATGTCCTTATGAACGACATAGGCCCGGAAGAAATAAAGAGTAAGTTAGTGAAGAAGGTGGAACTCAAGGTGGCACCATATTATGGCTGCTATTTGGGAAGACCGCCGGAGACGGCTTTTGACGATCCTGACGACCCTGTTTTGATGGACCAATTGATCGAGTTGATCGGGGGCGAAAATGTTCCGTTCAGCGCCATGAAGACGAAATGCTGTGGCGGGCCGCTGATGATGACGAGAGGGGACTTAGCATTTGAGATGGCGAGGAAGATTCTGGAGAGGGCGAAGAACGCCGGTGCGGACTGTATTGCACTTGCCTGTCCACTGTGTGGCATGATGCTGGATGCGAAGCAGCCGGATGTGGAGAAAGCGTTAAACGTCAAGTTCGAAATGCCGATAGTATATATCACGCAGTTGTTGGGTCTCGCGCTTGGAATAGACTCAAAGAAGCTCGGTCTTCAGAAGAATGTGGTAGACACGAAGAAAATACTGGAGAAGGTGGTGTGAAAATGGGAATAGCAGTTATTGGAGGTGGCGTTGCCGGTATAACGGCAGCTCTTGACCTTGCAGATGCCGGTTATAAGGTTTATCTGATAGAGAAGAATGCGCAGCTTGGGGGTAAGGTATCAGAGCTTGCGGAATGTGAAATGGGTCTAACGTCGAGAATAGTGAAGATAGAGAACCATCCGAACATAGAGCTGATGCTGTCAAGCGAAGTGGAGGGTTTATCGGGTTCAGCCGGTGATTTCAAGTTGAACGTATCAGGGAATGAAATCGGTGTGGAGAGTGTGGTGCTGACACCGGGCTACGACGTTTATGATAACATAGCGAAGGGCTACGCGATTGATAATCCTGATGTTCTCCCCTCGTTGGAGTTTGAAGGTATGCTCAAGGCTTGTACTAAATGTGAGAACGGTGCGCTGGTGCGACCTTCAGATGGCAAGCCGGTAAAGAAGATAGGCTTTATCAAGTGTATAGGATCGCGATGCCAGGATAACGAGATTTGCTCAACGGCATGCTGCTATTACACGGCGAAAGAGGCGTGGGAAGTGAAAGAGCGCTATCCCGATATGGACATTTATATCTTCTACATGGACGTCCGCACCTTTGGAAAGGATGAGGCACTGGTGTCTGATTTGAAAGGCAAATACGGTGTGAAGTACATTCGGTCGCGAGTTCCTGAAGTTATAGCTGAGGACGGCACGCTAACCGTGAAGTATGAGGATTTGGCAAAAGGCACGGTTGAACAGTTAGATCTTGATATGGTGGTTCTTGCAGTTGGTCTTCTGCCATCAAAGACGATGGGCAAGCTTGCTGAGATAACAGGCGTAAAGACTGATAAATATGGATATATAGAGACAAGCATGACAAGCCCGTTGGAAACGAGCGTCAGCGGCATATTTGCAGGTGGCGTGGCAACCGCACCGATGAAAGTGCGAGAGAGCGTTGCACAGGCAAGCGGTGCCGCATTAAAGGCCGCTCTGCTTTCTGGACGGACCGAGATGATTCCTGGACAGGAAGAGCGGAAATACATCGAAGTAGGGGAAGAGCCGAAGATAGGCGTCTTCATCTGCGGTTGTAACGGAGACGTGGCGGGATCAATGGATGTACCCGCGGTTGCAGAGTACGTAGAAGAACTGAGGGACGTTGTCGCTGTAAACACGAACACGCTGAAGGAGACGATGGACGCGATTGAGGGTGGAATAGTAGACCAGGGGCTGAACAGGATAGTGGTTGCAGGATTTTCGCCGAGAGAGTATGAGGAGATGTTCCGGGATGCGTGTGCGAAGGCAGGTCTGAATCCTTACTTACTTGAGATGGTGAACTTGCGAGAGCAATGTGCGTGGGTACATGGAGCTGAGGATGCGACAAAGGCAGCAAAGAGCCTGATGACCATGGCGGTAGAGCGCGCACGGTATCTCGAACCAGTTCCGATTGAGCAGTATCCGGTAACGCCGAAAGCGCTGGTGGTCGGCGGCGGTGTGGCAGGCATGAATGCCGCGCTTGACATCGCAACTGCAGGCTATGACGTTTATTTGGTGGAGAAGGAGTCGGAATTAGGCGGTAAGTTGAAGGAGATCCCTGAGTTGCAGAACGGTGTGAAAGGCTCTGACATGCTATCTGAGTTCGCGGACAAGGTAACGAGTAACGATAATATAACGGTGTACACGGGTGCAGCGGTAGAGGACGTTCGGGGCAGAGCAGGCGCGTTTAAAGCAAAAGTAACCGGCGCAGGCGTAGACGACGAGATAGATTTCGGCGCTGCGGTACTTGCAACGGGTGCGCAAGAATTTGTACCCGAAGGTTACTTCGGCTACGGGCAAGCACAAAACGTGGTAACGCAATTTGAGTTTGCGAAGATGCTTCCCGTGGATGCCAACACCATCGCGATGGTTATAGACGGAGCATCGGGAGACGGCGTGTATTCGAAGTCTAACAGCATCGAGGCGGTGACCAATGCGTTAAAAGCGAAGAAGCTCAAACCGGAAGCGAATGTGTTCGTGCTTTACCAGGAGATCAAGACCTACGGTAAATGGGAAATGCTGTACAAAGAGGCGCGAGAGAGCGGAGTAATATTCCTCAGATATGATGCGGAGAAGCCACCTGTGTTGCAGGACGGAGTTCTATCGGTCTTCGACGTTATATTCAACGATGAAGTGCAGATAAAGCCCGATTTGATGGTGATCAGCGCATTGATGCAGCCTGCGGCAGAGAACGAGCAATTGAGCAAGATGTTTATGGTTCCGCTTAAAAACGGGTTCTTCTTGGAGGAGCAGGAGCGACCAAAGCTTGTATTAACACCGGTTGATACGGTGAACGAAGGGGTGTTCATCTGCGGTTCTGCGGTTTATCCCGCAATGATAGATGAGACCCTCGCAATGAGCAGTGCTGCAGCGTCAAGGGCGTGCGTGCTATTAGCGAAGAATTTCATCGAGACACCTGGAATAGTTTCCGTAGTTGACGATGAGATATGTGCAGGATGCGGCGTCTGCGTGGAAATATGTCCAGTCGAGGCGATAGAGTTAGTGGATGAGCCGGTAGCTGCGGTTACTTACAGTATGATGACGGTGATAAGCGGAAATAAGAAGGTTGCGATGGTTACCGAGGGGTGTATAGGTTGCGGAAGTTGCGCTTCTTATTGCCCGTCAGACGCGATATCGCTACAGAACTTCAAGGCCAAGCAGTTGTATGCTCAGTTGGATTTTGCGTAGAGTAGGAAACGCAAAACCACTGAGTACTTTTTTTATTTTTTTCTCAGTTTTTCTTTTTAGAAAAAGAAACCTGTGCTAAAAGAAAAAACGCAAGTTTTTCTGTAAACACTTTTTTAAAACAAGTGGTTCTTGGTGATTTTTAGGGGGTGAATGTTCATCGCGAATTACGCCATTTTCTAATTTCTTCTGCCCCAGTCCATCCCTTGGATTTTTTTCTCAATCTATCCCGTGTCACAATAGCGTCTTCTAATCGGGTTCTATCTCGCAATCTTGCCCCCACGAGTATCTCCAATCTCTTTTCAATCGCGCCTATCACGCTCATTCCTCCAACCCCACTTTCCCGCTATTTCCCTTTTATACGAATTCGTCTACTGCTTTTTGATAGTTATCGGTGATTTTTTCCATTAATAGTCATAAGATAGAAATGAAAAAAGCGAAAACAATTTAAATATAGCTACCAAACACCATTCTTCTCTGAGTATACTAAAAAGCTGAAAAGAGAGGGGGAGTGGTAAAGAAGAAATGAGTAGCGGGATGAGAAGAAGTGTAACGGGAATTCGTATCGTAGGTAAGCTTGGAGCAGTTATTTTTGTATCGCTTTTGATCGCGTCTATCTTCTCCGGGATTATGCCGGTAGCCGCACAGGCTCCGACCGAATCGGTTGCGGTGCCGGATGAGTATAAAGCGATTATGGCAGCGGTAAATGAAACCAGCTCCGGCTTAATCAGTCTGGACATGGATTCAGACGGCGATGGAATCTCGGATTATGATGAGATTAACGGATTCGTCTGGGGGGACAAGACGTACTTCACCAACCCTTATCAGTCAAGTACAGATCGTGACCCTTATGATGATTATATGGAGATCACCGGAATCAATATGCCAACGGCGGCAACAGACCCGGGAAGACACCCCTGCGTTCCATCAGGTCCTGA
>JAENXH010000038.1 GCA_016649585.1 Methanosarcinales archaeon | reverse complement strand
AACAACGTATCACCGAATTCCGAAGGAATAATGCCGGCAGCGCCCATTGTTTTCGGATGAAGGTCAATTTCAAGCACTGCGTGGTCGTGTCCAAGCCATTTTAACGGCTCGATTGTTCTTGGCCCGTTAGTAACCGAAAATGTCTCCATTTTTATACCATACTTTTCTAAAGGCACTCCATGCGGAATACCCAGCAAAACTGCAAAATCGTACGACGAGTAAAGGTCCCGGATTAAAGCAGCAGCGTTCTCCCCGGCAACCGGATATTCGTCCAACCCCCGATTATGTGATCTGTTGCGATACCGTCAGCCGCTAATTCGTCAAGAATCGTCTCCGAATAGCCTCGAATCTTTTTCAAGCCCCCCCCTTTATCAAGATTGGCGATATTGATGATTTGCGACGGCTCTGCGACCTTATTCACAGCCCTTAGAATATCCGCAAACATGAAAGCAGTCTCTTTCTTTGCGTTTAAAACGCATATTCCTTCTTTACATTTACCAATAAGCTCAAGCAGCCTGTTTGCAACATCTATCTTAGAATCGCCTTTAGATGGGGGGATATAGCTTTTGCTGGCTGCTCCGACTTCTTTTTCCAATCTCGTTGCCACTTCAAGCATGCTCTTCTGCCGCTCAAATTCCTCACTGCTGATTATACCTGCTTTATAAGCAGATTCAAGGGTTAAGATGGCGCCCACAGTGTTGTCCCTGTATCCGGCATGCACGTTCACTGCTATTACCTTACAATTCCCGCTTACTCCGCTCTCCTCTACTGCCTGATGCAGGTCTTCCCCTACCTATTATCATGCTCGAACAGGTGCCTACCACGCCCATCAATTCCGGATGAAACATCTCTTCTGCTTTTCTCAGCACCTTCACGTGTGCATCCTGACCGCCGAACACAAAATTGCTTTCGTTCATTGCAGAGGTTAAAACATGCATTCCGTCCTCTTCAAGCAGTCGGCTGTGCTTGAAACTGCATCCCGCGGGACCATGCAGAACTGCAACGTCAACGTCTAAATCGCGAAGCGTATAAAGTGCAGCAACAATCGCACTCGGTCTTGGATGTAATTGTAGTATCATCTCCATCTCTATTTCCTCGCTCATGCTCTTGTCTTCCTCTCATTATAATTTAATTTTTTGCAAAGCAAAAATCACCGCCACGTCTTAACATTAGAAACAATCACAAAACCATCTTTCGAATCGTTAACGGCCTTTTCCAAAGCCGTATCCAGTCTATCAGAAAAAAACACGTTCTTACCTTTGATTTTTTGCTTAAACCCCTCACCCACAATGAGTATCTCAACGAAATCAGATGCTCTCTGCTCAACCACTTTCTGGAGTCCCTCCATACTCACACCCTCACACACATATTCCGACTCTTCTCCAACGATCAAAATCATCTTTTCGGGAATTTCCCTTGCCATCTCCGTTATCTCGCCGATAAACTTCAATTTTGTGCCTGAATTGGAATTATCAATCAAGAACCTCCCTTTTAGCTCCTCCAGTTTCATCCTGCCACCTACCGCTGAAATGGTAGTATTGATCTCCTCCGGGGGTATGCCGAGGCTTAACACGGCGCAAAAAGCCGCCTCTAATGAATTCTTGCAAAATTCTGTGCTCATATAGGTATCACGGGGTTTAAATTCTATCTCGCCACAAAAACGGTAAAATCGCGAAACGTTTAAGCTAAGCGAAAAGAATCTCCTGCGGATACGTATTGAAATGCTTGTTGAGATTATAGCGTGGCTTTATACACGTCCAGAGTCCGTGCTGCTATCTTATCCCAAGTATAGTCCTGTTCAACCATTTTCCTCGACTTTACGCCCATCTCTTCCCAGTTTTCCCAGAGCATCGCTTTTATTGCTGCGCCTATCTCCTTCGCCGATGTGCCGCAGATTGTGCCATTTCCACGGACAAAATGCTTGTTATCTCCAACATCGGTAGCAATAATCGGCAGTCCAGACGCCATCGCTTCGAGCAGTGCAATTGGCTGTGCTTCAAGCTTGGAAGGCAATAAGAAAACGTCTACGCTTCGATAGAAGGACGGAGCGTCTTTAACATACCCTAAAACCTTTATTCGTTCGTCTTCCAGCCTTTTTACTTTGCTATACAGCGGGCCAGCACCCGCGATTTTTAAACAGACATTGTCTATGTCCAATGCCTTCACGGCCTTTATCATATTTATGACGTTCTTTTCAGGCGATAATCGTCCAAGATAGCCTATACAGATGCTCTTCCCCCTCTCGTTGCTTTCTTTTTCATCCTTTTCCGCTGGGTGGAAACGGTTTATATCCACGCCATTAGGTATAACCACGAGTTCAGTTCCGTTACCATTATCCCCATAGCCATAACCATAGCAATGCTGGCGAATATACTCTGCAATTTCTGCACTTACCGAGATGAATTTCTTTGAACGGCCGGTATAAAGAGTAACAAGCATTGATATAAGCGTTTTTGCAACCTCACCGCTGAGACCATCCCCCGCTTGAATATGGAACGTATTGACAATGTTGACCTCTGAGCAGATGGAAGAAAAGGGCAGAAAATATTCAGAAAACGTAGCTGCGTGGTGTATATGGAGAACGTCACAATCTTCCACCTCTTTTTTTATCTTTCCGAGTGCGAAGTCAAAACCATACGAAATACCACCCGCGGAATTACCCAGCATATGCGAGCCGAGCGAAAACTGGTCTATCCTCTTTACTTCATGTCCCAACTTCTCGAATTCGTGCGAGAGTGCTTCAACGTGTGTCTTTATTCCACCACTTACAGTGCGATGGTAAAAAGCTATTTTCATCGTTTTATTAACTGCTAAGATATGACTTATACTAAGCTATATTTAGCTCTATTGGTTCATACACATATAAAATTATTTATATGAAACGGTGATATACTACTAAGAGATAGGGGGCCCGTAGCTTAGCATGGTTAGAGCGCCCGGCTCATAACCGGGCGGTCAAGGGTTCGAATCCCTTCGGGCCCATAAATGGGCGATGATTAGCACAGGTTTACGAAATCCCTGAGTGGTGCGATTACTTTTTTCTACGAATTTTCAAACGTCCAATCCTTTCAATACGATATCTCCGACATTGACACCAATATCGTGAGCTATAACATGACACTTTACTTTTAACAGAAAGAATATGGGGCGTTTTTCATTAGAGAGACCCTCGTAGTTTCCCTGCCCCTTACTGATTATAAAATTCGAGTTGTTATACTCCTCTTTAAATTCTGCATTGCATGTTTTAAGGATAGTGCCAGGCGCACTCGTTCTGGATGATACTATTCTCGCAACTTCATCAATACCTGCCTGTAAAGCGTCCTCATAGGTCACGTCATTTATCACCGGTACATCCCTAACGCCATATGTTACTGGCTTTTTCAATTCCTCTATTAAAATTCTATCAAAAACAGCTTCCCCCGCATTATCACCGAGATACAGAATCTCATTGGTTTTATCTAACCCATCTTTGAATTTATCGTAATCGTATATCGCAAATTCTTTCTTGAGCACGACATCTATCTCTTCTTCGATATCAAAAACTTTATTGGGGCCGAAATCTATCACATTGCCTGCAATCGCCATTTTTATTGCTGTAAGGAGCTTATCATTCGACTGTTCAACTATCCTCTTCAAAGAAGGATATAATGCTAAAGCTTTTTCAGTACTCTCGATTTTTAGTTCCTTATAAGGGTCAAATTCTCCTGTGATTTCCCGTACTTTCTCGTATACGAGCATTCCAGTTTCTGGTGGTGTGCTTTCAAGAGGAATATCTCTGAGCATCATTCCCACTTCATCTAATATCCTTTTTAGTATCTTTTCATCATCCGTTGCTATTCGTCCTGCACGGAGTGCTTGATCAACGAAACAGGGAATGCAGTCAAGATATGTTCTCATTTCCGATTAGTTGTGCTATCAAATTTCGCCCTTCCTCAGATCCAAATAACGGCAGGTCCCAGAGCTGGACTATCTTGTAGCGTGTAACCGTAACTTCTGTAGCCGCTTTTGGATTGTAACCTTCTTTTTCATACCGTTCCTTAGCAATCAAAATTCCCCGTCTTTGCCATTTCGGCGTTTCATTCAGGTTAACCCCGTTACGAAAAAGCATCTCATGTACCTGCGCTGCCTTCATCCCTTTCAGTCGCTTCTCAGCATCCTTCTCGCTCAGCCCGGACTCTTGCAGTCCGTAATATCCATAAGCATTAATATGGTTTCGCCATGCTTCTGCCTGCCGCTGCACGAGATATTCCAAAACATCCTCTCCGCTGCAAACAGGGATTATCCGTGCATCGAAGGCAACAGCCTCTTTAAAGTCCAAAACGATGGTAAACGCACTTGCTAAAAAACCCGCGATTACAGAATCCAGCTTCTCTATCCTTCCTTTAAACGGAACTTGCAGGAAGAAAAAATTTATTTCATCTGAGAAGATGTAAGCAAGCTTTGGGTCGAACCCGCTCTTCTCGAAAAAGATCGCCACTGCTTTCGCCATCCCTTTTGCGAATCGCTCGTCATATGGCTTCTCAAACTCGTCGCTTAAGACACGCCTGAAGTTCCTTCCATCAGCACGCACGACCAGAGGAGGAATAGCTGTTATATCTGCGTATATCTCCCTATCCCGGTCCTTATTATAAAGTCTCTCGCGGTTCCGATCAGTCATCCCTGACCCTTTCTACTTCTTCTTCTCTTTTATTACCTAACGCTCCTTTTTTCCTTCCTCTTCCTCTTCGCCCTCTCGCTCCGCCGCTCTTCTCCTCACGTGCTTTATGAGCACTACATCTCCAATTGCGGTTACCCATCGGTAAGGAATGATCACCCCTTTCCTCTTTCCCGCGCTGAAAGCGTTTGGATTCACGTTCTTCACTGCCAGCCCCGACACTCTCTTCTCCCTTATGTCCACACTCACATCCTCAATTTTACCGACGTAGATCCCTCTGTCCGTGTACAAATCCTGCCCATATAAAGAAGACAATTGTATTTCCATAATGCTATTTATGAATTGACGAGAATATATATAATTAACTGATTAATCTAACGAAGAAACGATGCAAACATCTATACAAGTTGGCAGAATTATTGGCATACCTATACGATTGCATATCTCCTTTTTCATTATATGCGCGGGCATTGTATTTATGTTTGCGGAAGCTCCCGGACCATTTGGCTTAGGCGACCTTGAGGAGCTATCCACACCTTTCCGCCTATCCTTAGCGGCCATAGCGGCTTTTCTTTTTTTCCTCTCTTTATTACTCCACGAGTTGTCCCATTCATACGTTGCGATGAAATACGGGACAAAAATAAGGGGCATCACTCTTTTCATCTTTGGCGGCTTAGCCATGATGGAGGATTTACCAAAGGAACCGGATAAGGAGTGGCGGATAGCAATTGCGGGACCTTTGATGAGTTTTGCCATCGGTGGAGCATTCCTTTTCACGTATTTTGGTATAGCCGCAGTACATGTGGCTATTTACGACCCGCTTACAATCTTACTGTTTAGCCTCGGGCTTCTTAATGTGGTTTTAGCCGCGTTTAACTTATTACCTGCCTTTCCAATGGATGGTGGGCGGGTGTTACGAGCTTTTCTTGCAAAACGTATGCAATTCCTCAAAGCGACCAGGAGAGCAGTATTCGTGGGGAAGACATTTGCCGTTATAATGGCAATCGTGGGCTTTATGCCCGATCCCTTTATACTCTATTCTACCGGAGACGTGAGAATACCGTTTAACCCGTTTTTAGCGTTCATTGCCCTCTTTTTATATGTGGCGGCAACAGAAGAAGAAAGTGCTACGATCACGGTTGCCACGTTAGAGGGACTAACGGTAAAACAAGTAATGAGAACAGAGAACGTGAGTGTCCTGGAAGATATGGCCATCACAGAGCTGGTGGAGAAGATGCTTGCGGAGAAAAACGCTGAATATGCGGTGGTAAACGAAGACGGCGAGTTCAAGGGCTTTGTAACTTTCAGTGAAATTAAGAAGCTATCAGCCGAGCAACGTTACCCATTAACCGTCTCCGATATGATAAGCTCCTTTGATGGGATGAGCGACGTTATATCACAAGGAGAAGAAGCAATAGAAGCGCTAAAACGAATGGTAAACACGAAAAAGAAGGTTTTGGCGGTGGAAGGAGAGGAAACTGGGAAGATCATAGGAATTATCGCGAAAAGGGATTTAGCGATGTTTATAGAGATGTTGAAGGGGCGTGGTTAAAAGCAATCTATCGCCGCAGGCGAGTTGCCCCTTTTATCGTCCCTGAAATTTTGATTACTCGTATTCCAACCTGTGCGTAGTTTACCGAATGAATGCACGCTAAAGACGCCCTTACTTCATCGACTTTATCATGAGCGCATCTCAGGATGCCCAAGCCGTTGTTTGTATCTTCACTTTTATGGTATTCGATCAGCCATACCTTACTTTCACTTGCCCCTACATCGCCGTATAATGCATAAAGCGAGTCCCATATCTCTTTCAACAATTCACTCTTATCTATTTCGCGCTCACAGAACACCTCAAAGCGAAGATACCGTCTCCTATCACGAAGAGAAGGCGGTAGATGAAGCATCAAACTCAGGATATATTCCATATTCATATTATCTCCACATCCCTCTCCTTTTTCCATCTCTTCTCTAATACCCCCCTGGGAATATCGCATAACGCACCCGTAGCCTCTTCTTTACTCATTCCAAACAGGGCTGCAAGTGCAATCATCTCTCGTGGCGCGCGCAAATCGTATATTGAGTGGGCATGACTGGTTAATATCGTCGGGGCGTTATATTTTCTTACAAGCTTCAAAATCTCGCGCATTTTACCTAGGGTTCGCGCTCGCTCACCTCTTCGGCTGTGGATTATTGCATTCATGTTAACATCGATTGCAACACCATTCTCAGCAGCGTATCTCACCAAAACGTGGTTCAAACCTCCTTCTCCTCTCTCTCCACACGGATGAGCCAATATATCCACCTTGGGATTCTCTACCGCCGCTCTATTTATTTTATCATTACCGCCATGAACCGCTAATAAGGACACTTTACCCCAGTGAAGGTTTATCTTCCTTTTCAGGTCAGAAACCGAATTTGCTTTTATCTCTACGCCATAGAAGACGGCATTTGATTCTTTTTGCTCTTGCACAACCTCATCGTGGTTTGTTATTGCGATGCCGGCATAGCCGTATCGTTTCGCAACGCTGAGCAGTTCCTCTACTGATGCATCGGTTTCCGGATATGCATGGACGTTGAGGTCGAAGTAATTGAGCATCAAACTAAAGAAAAGTTTAGAAATAAAAAAGAGTTCATGAGATTCCTTTATGGCTGTTTGAGCACACAAAAATTTAAAAATGATGTTAAGCTATCACCACATACTTACATACGATGAACGAGAGAAAAATAGACGCGATTTTATTCGATCTTGATGGTGTGCTGATAAACTCATTTGAAAGTTGGTATCAAGCTTTTAGTAAAATGTTACGAGCGTACGGAAAGGGAGAAATAAGTAGAGAAAAGTTTGAAGAGAAATGTTGGGGCCCTGACCTGAGACATAACCTGGCTGCGTTAAATTTGGGTGAAGATGCCGCACGGCGTTGCGTACGTGAACAACTGAACTTGATAGAGCTTATAAAGCTGTTTCCCGATGCAGAAGAGGTTTTGCATCGTACGCGAGAGGACTATAAGCTTAAGGTAGGGTTGGTCACAAATACGCCGAGAGAGAACGTTAACAAGATCTTGGAGCACTTCCAGCTATCTAACCATTTTGACGTGATTCTTTCGGGAGATGACGTGAAACGTGGGAAGCCGGATGCTGAGATTGTGATCACGGCATGTGAGCGGCTAAAAGTGAAGCCTGAGTACGCGATACTTGTGGGCGATACGAAAACTGATTATCAGGCAGGTAAAGCTGCTGGCTGTTCGGTAATCGGCGTGGGCGCGAAATCGGCAGGTGACGTGCACATAGAGAAGCTTGATGAACTGTTCACGGTTTTGGATGAATTATGATGTTTTTAGGATATGACAAAAGTACCAACATTTTTTTCTTTATGCTTCCTTTCATTCCTTCGAGAAATATGGCGTATATGTATATCTCTGTAGATTGTATTGTATAATCAATAGAAATCCAAAAGCATTTTAAATATTTGGGATATATTATTAAGTGGTGGTGTGGAAATGAACTTCAAAGTGATTATTAAGGAAGATTTAGAAGACGGAGGTTACAATGTGAGCTGCCCAGCATTACCGGGATGCCATTCGCAAGGTGACACGATAGAAGAGGCGTTGGAAAATATCAAAGATGCGATACAAGGATGTATGGAAGTTATCAATCAGAGAGCGCTGAAAGGGATCGAAGGAAAAGCAATAGAAGTAGTCGTGTAAATGGCGAAGTTACCAGTAACATCTGGACTCAAAGCAGTAAAAGCTTTCAGTAAAGCAGGTTGGGTCGCAAGCAGGCAAACGAGAAATCATGTCATCATGGAAAAAGTCGTATACCTCTCTACGCTTTCTGTACCAAAACACAAGGAGCTGAAGAGAGGCACGCTTAGAAATTTGGTATGTGTTTAGCTCCTATAAACTATTCCAGTAAATTCTGGTTACTTCAACCGCAGCCACAAAGCTTATATACCCTGAGCGACACTCTTATTGCCGGAGGGGATAAAAGGTGTGTGATAATGAGATTAAAATCATCGAGCGACTTCAAGAAGAGAATGCTCTGCTGAAAGAGGAGAATAAAATCCTCAAAACCAGCATAGAAGAACTTGAAGCCCGGCTGGCCAAATATGAGAACGCACACGCCCCTCCCAGCCTGAGACAGGGAGGTAACAGTGGTACGGGTCGTAAGAAAAGCAGTGGAAAGAAACCAGGCCAGAAGAAAGGGCATAAAGGAATAACAAGACCTCAGCCAGAACCAGATAGCGAGGTAGAGGTTACCGCTGACAGATGTCCCTACTGCGATACGAAGCTTGGCAGTCCGTTCAGGATAGAATCAGAGATCATCGAGGATATTCC